>CAVIBA010000128.1:0-5461 GCA_963640785.1 Bulleidia sp. | reverse complement strand
CCCTACGACCGCTCGACCCTCAAGGCCATCGAGAAGGCTATACTCGCCTCCGACATCGGCATTACGCCGACAAACGACGGCTCGGTCATACGCCTCGTTTTCCCGCAGCCGACCGAGGAGCGCCGTAAGGAGCTGGCAAAGCAGATAATGAAGTACGGCGAGGAGGCCAAGGTGGCGATAAGAAACGTCCGCCGCGAGGCCAACGAACTTATCAAAAAGGACAAGAAGGACGGTGTCATGACCGAGGACGAGCAGAAGGCCTCCGAGAAGGACATTCAGGAGCTCACCGATAAGTACATCAAGAACGTTGAATCCATAACCGATAAAAAGGCCAAGGAAATAATGCAGATCTGACCGATATGAGCCGGCTTTGAATTTTCCAGAGTCGGCTCAAAAAGCATTTACCCCGACCGCGGCGCGGATAGATATTTCTGAAAGAGGTTGAAATGGACGAAAAAAAGACTGACCGGCTGCACGGCATCCGGCACATAGCGTTTATAATGGACGGTAACGGCCGCTGGGCCAAGGCCAAGGGACAGCCGCGTGAGCTCGGCCATAAGGCGGGCGCACAGGCCTTCCGCCGCGTGGTGACGCACTGCCGCGACATAGGCATGGAGTACGTGACCGTTTACGCATTTTCAACCGAGAACTGGAAGCGTCCGCGTCACGAGGTGTCGGCCATCATGCGCCTGCTCGACTCGTTTCTCGACGAGTTTGCGGGCAGTGACGACAAGAATAACATGACCGTCCGTTTCATCGGCGACATGTCGGATCTGAGCGAGCGGCTGAGCCGCAAGATTGCGCAGATTGAGGCCATATCGGCTGGGCACGACCGCGTGCTCAATATCGCACTCAACTACGGCGGTCGCGCCGAACTGGTCAATGCCTTCAACACACTCGTCGCCGAGGGCGTCACGCACATAACGGAGGCGGACGTCTCCCGCGCGCTTTACACCGCCGGCTGTCCCGACCCCGACCTCATAGTCAGAACGGCCGGAGAATACCGCCTGTCGAACTTTCTTTTGTGGCAGGCCTCGTACTCGGAGCTTTACGTCACGGACGTCCTGTGGCCTGATTTCGGCCCTGACGACGTCGACCGCGCCATCGAGGAGTACGGAAAGAGACACCGCAATTTCGGCGGCGTCCTAAACTGAATACTGAATTGGAGTGCTATCTGATGCTTCAAAGAATAATTACAGCAGTTGTGGCCATTATCATATTCCTGCCGGTGCTTTGGTTTTCGGATACAGTGGCGCTGCCGGCGGCGATGGCGTTGCTTATTGTCATCGCCATGTTCGAAATGTTCCGGTGTCTGGGGCTTCACCGCAGACTCGCGCTGACACTGCCGTTTTATCCGGTCGGCGCGGCGATGCCGTTCTGCGTCCGCTATCTGCATGGGGATGTGCCCATTGACTACCGCGACACGGCGCTGTTGGCAGTAATATTGCTGCTGGTTTACATGCTCGCAATCGTGGTCTTGAGTCACAATTCGATAAATTTCTCGAAGGCGGCTGCGATTTTTGCTTCTGCGTGCTATATATCCTTCTCGTTCTGCGGGATTGTTTATCTGCGCGATTTTGAGAATAAGTACATTTATCTGCTCGTCTTTATTGGCGCGTGGATTACGGATACGTTCGCGTATTTTGTCGGACGCGTAGCCGGCCGGCACAAGCTGATTCCCGATATCAGCCCTAAGAAAACGGTGGAGGGAAGCATCGGCGGCATTGTGTTCTGCGTTGCCGCGTTTGTCGGTTGCGCCTTTATCATCGGGATAGAGTACATAGGTGTGGTATGGCTGATACTGTCCGGCGTCATCGTTTCGGTGGTGTCGCAGATAGGAGATTTGTCTATGTCCGCAATCAAGCGCGAGCATGGGATAAAGGACTATGGCCGCGTATTTCCGGGGCACGGTGGCGTGCTTGACCGCTTTGATTCCGTTCTGGCGGTCTCGTCGGTTATGACAGTGATTTTTGCAATTCTGAACATTTTTCATGTTCTCTGAAACAGGATTTTTTCATATGACAGGTAATAAAACCGTATCCGTGCTGGGGAGCACCGGCTCCGTCGGAACGCAGGCGCTGGATGTCGCGCGTCAGGAAGGGCATCACGTGCGCGTGCTCACAGCAGGAACGAACTACATCACAATTCAAAAACAAGCGCTCGAATTTCATCCTAATTTTTGTGTGCTTGATGATAAATCAAGTGCCGACCGCCTTCGTGCGGCGCTTGACGGCACCGGAATTACGGTTCTCTCCGGCATTGACGGCATCCGTACGGCGCTGAACGAGGCGCCGGCTGACGTCACCGTCAACTCGGTCTCGGGCGCGGCGGGGCTTATTCCCACACTTGAGGTTCTGAAGACAGACAGCCGACTGGCGCTCGCCAACAAGGAGTCTCTTGTTATGGCTGGCGACATGATAATGCGCGAGGCTGCCTCCAAGGGTAAGAAAATTCTGCCGGTCGACAGCGAGCACTGCGCCATATTTCAGTGTCTCGAGGGACGCGGCGGCAATAATCCAAAAACGCTTCTTCTGACAGCCTCAGGCGGCCCATTTTTCGGCAGGACTCCGGACGAGCTCGAGCACATCACTGTCGATGAGGCGCTTGCGCACCCGACGTGGAAAATGGGACGCAAAATCACAATCGACAGCGCGACGCTTATGAACAAAGGCTTCGAGGTTATCGAAGCGGCGCGGCTGTTCGGCGTCGAGGCGGACGATATACGCGTCGTGGTGCACCGCGAAAGTATAATTCATTCGATGGTTGAATATGCTGATAACAGCATTTTGGCTCAGCTGTCGGTTCCTGACATGCGGCTGTGTGTTCAGTACGCCGTGAATTATCCGGAGCGGTACGAGGCCGTGATACCGCGGCTTTCACTTGAAGAGCTCGGAAGTCTGCACTTTGCGAAGCCCGATCTTGTCAGCTTTCCGCTGCTCGGCATGGCCTACGATTGCCTGCGCGAAGGTGCGGCGATGCCCGCAGTGCTCAATTCGGCGAACGAGATCGCGGTTGACGCGTTTCTCGGGCGCCGCATAGGCTTCGGCGACATCCCGAGGCTTGTCAGAGCAACTCTGGAGCAGCTTACCGGGCGCACAAGCGCCGATAGTATCGACGAAATTCTTTATTACGACAGCGTGGCACGTCAGCTTACACAAAAAGCATTAGCCTGAAAAGGAGGCGAGTACCATAGCAACCGTTTTGTACATTTTACTTGCGCTAGTAATATTCGGATTCATGATATTCATCCACGAGCTGGGGCATTACCTGACCGCTCGTGCCTGTGGTGTCGGAATCAATGAATTTGCCATCGGTATGGGGCCGAAAATTCTGTCGCACGTGTCCCGCAAGTCGGGTATACGCTATTCGCTGCGGCTTCTGCCGATCGGCGGATTTGTCAGCATGGTCGGCGAGGACGAGGATAGCGCCGCCGATAACGCGTTCGGCAAAGCGAAGCCGTATAAGCGCATGATAATCATCGTCGCTGGCGCATTTATGAACCTGCTGCTCGGCGTGCTTATCATGATGGTAATTGTCAGCACGTCCAGCGGACTTCTCGCAACGAACGTCATCGGCGCGTTCGACGAGGACGCGGTCAGCAACCAACAGCTCATGGTAAACGACAAAATAATAAAGGTCGGCAACAAGCGTGTCTACACCGGCTACGACTGCTACTACGAAATTATGAACCGCGGCGATAAGGCGCTCGACCTGACCGTCATACGTGACGGTGAGAAAATAGTGCTCCACGACGTCGTTTTTAACACGTTCGAGGAGAGCGGTGCGACGTTCGGAGATGTGGATTTTGAGTCGTTCGGCGAGCAAAAGACATTCGGACGCGTGCTGAAGCACACGTGGGTGAGATCGGTTTCGATGGTTCACATGATATGGGATCAGCTGATCGGTCTTGTACGCGGACGCTATAGTTTCGAGGCGGTTTCAGGTCCGGTGGGTATAACCGGAGCTATCGGAGCCGCTGCAGAAGAGGGAACGACCAATCTTTTGTTCTTATGTGCCTTTATTGCTATCAATCTCGGAGTGGTGAATCTGCTGCCTCTTCCGGCGCTCGACGGCGGACGGTTTGTTTTCATTCTGATAGAGTTCGTCCGCGGCAAGCCCGTCAAGAAGGAAGTCGAGGGCTATATTCACTTTATCGGCATCATTGTGCTGCTGGCATTTATGCTGATAGTCACCTGCAAGGATGTCTGGACGATATTCTGAAGGTAGATCACAAATCCGAATATCAAGGATAAAATCAAATGAAATATAACGATATAAGACGTAAAACATCAAAAATCAAAGTAGGAAACACTTTTATCGGCGGCGACGCGCCGATCACGATTCAGTCCATGACGAACACCCGCGCGGGCGACCATGAGGCGGCGTGCCGTCAGATAGTCGAGCTCGAGAAGGCCGGGTGCGACATAGTCCGCGTGACTGTGCCGGACGCCGAGGCCGCGCGTACGATAACATATGTGAAGGAGCGCGGCGTCCGCCTGCCAATCGTCGCGGACATACACTTTGATTATAAGCTGGCGCTTCTGTGCGCCGACCTTGGTGTCGACAAAATACGCATAAATCCCGGAAATATCGGTGACGAGGACCGCGTGCGGCAGGTCTGCCGCGCGTGTTCCGCGAAGAACATTCCCATACGCATAGGCGTCAACAGCGGCTCGCTTGAGAAGGGAATTCTCGCAAAATACGGCGCGCCCACTGCCGCAGCACTCTGCGAGTCGGCTATGTACCACGTGGGACTGCTCGAAAAGTTTGATTTTTGCGACATTGCCATTTCGATTAAGTCGTCGGATGTCAAAAATATGATTGATGCCAACGTAATGCTCGCCGAGCGGTGCCATTACCCGATTCACCTCGGCGTCACCGAGGCCGGAGCCGGGTGTGCGGGACTTATCAAGAGCTCCGCCGGTATCGGCGCGCTGCTTTGCCGTGGTATCGGAGATACTGTCCGCGTCTCACTCACGGATGACCCGGTCAGCGAAATTCACGCGGCACGCGAGCTTCTCACGGCGCTTGATATTGAGGGACAGCGCGGGCTGAACGTCGTCAGCTGCCCGACGTGCGGGCGCACGTCTGTAAACCTCATAGATTTGTATAACAGATTTGTCGCCGAGGCGGCGCGACTCGGACTTGACCGCAAGCCGGTGACGGTTGCAATCATGGGCTGCGTGGTAAACGGCCCTGGGGGGGCGCGCGAGGCGGATTTCGGAATTGCCGGCGGCCGTGGCGAGGCGCTTCTTTTCCGACACGGCGAGATTTGCGGAAAGATACCGGAGAACAAAATAATCGAAACGCTGATAAACGAGCTAAAGGACATCGCAAAATAAAAAATGACTAAACATATACTCGAGATTTTTTCAAAATATGAACCGTCCTCCCGTGCAAAGGCGATATTAGCTTCGTCCGGCGAGAATCGGCTGCGGTATGACCGCGAGCAGCGTATCGT
>CAVIBA010000127.1:0-5494 GCA_963640785.1 Bulleidia sp. | reverse complement strand
AATGTGCTCGATAAGGTATTTCTGTCCGACCCGGTTGACTCCTACTACGAGGAGCGCCGCAAGCACGGTGTCATTATGACGCTGTCCTGCACCGCGCCCGAGGAGTCCTGCTTCTGCCATTCCTTCGGCATTGACCCTACCGCTCCCGGCGGCGACGTCAGCTGCTGGATGGACGACGAGTGCCTTTACCTCGAGGCTGTGACCGAAAAGGGAAGTGCGCTTACAGATAAGCTGTCGGGGCTTCTCAAGAAGTCCGACGACAAGGCCGTCAAGGCGCTCAACGACAAAACGAACGCCATTATGGATAAGCTCCCGCTGCATGAGCTGCGCCCGGCTGACTTCACAAAGGAGCAGCTTGAGGTATTCAAGTCTCCCAAGTGGGCGGGGTTGTCCGAGTCCTGCCTCGGCTGCGGAAGCTGCACGTTCGTTTGCCCCACCTGCCAGTGCTACGACATAAAGGATTTTGATACCGGGCACGGTGTCGTCCGTATGCGCACGTGGGACAGCTGCATGTATTCCGAATTCACGAGAATGTCTGCGGGCAACCCCCGTCTGACTCAGCTGGAGCGCTTCCGTCAGCGCTTCATGCACAAGCTGGTGTATTTTCCCATGAATAACGACGGCACATACGGCTGTGTCGGATGCGGCAGATGCCTGCGCAAGTGCCCCGTCTCGATGAACATAGTCAAGGTCATGAAGGCTTTGGGAGGTAATGGTAATGACTAACGAACAACTGATACCCGGCGTTGCCGTGGTAACTGAAATACGTCAGGACACTCCCGACGTCAAGACCTTCCGCGTGGTCGGGCTCGACGGCAAAAAGCCGATCATCCACAAGCCCGGTCAGTGCGCTATGGTGTCCATTCCCGGCGTGGGAGAGGCTATGTTCTCCATAACCTCATCGCCCACAAACGAGGATTTTCTTGAGTTTTCCATTAAGAAGTGCGGCTGCCTTACAAACTGGCTCCACCGCATCGAGCCCGGTCAGCAGATTTGCGTCCGCGGCCCGTACGGCAACGGATTCCCGGTTGATACTGACTTTGTCGGCAAGGAGCTGCTGTTCATCGCCGGCGGTATCGGACTTGCGCCTCTGCGCTCGGTCATCAACTACTGCCGTCACTATCGCGACAGATACAAGCACATTGACATAGTTTACGGTTCCCGTTCGATGGATGACCTTGTAGATTACAGGGAAATCATCGACGAGTGGACAAAGGACAAGGATATAACCGTTTACCTGACCATCGACCGCCCTCAGGATGGCTGGAGTGGTCACGTCGGTTTCGTCCCGAACTACGTCAGTGAGCTCTGCTTCGAGAAGAGCAGAACCGTCATTCTATGCGGACCACCCATCATGATAAAGTTCACGCTTGCGGGACTTACCGTGCTGGGCTTTGAGAAGTCGCAGATTTACACCACAATGGAAATGAAAATGAAGTGCGGGATCGGCAAATGCGGTCGCTGCAACATCGGTAATAAGTACGTCTGCCATGACGGCCCGGTGTTCCGCCTCGACCAGCTTGACGAGCTGCCGGATGAGTATTGATAAGGAGAAATATCAACCATGCAAGATATGGTAAACGTTTACCTGATGGGTAAAAAATACACAGTTCCGTCCAGCCTGACTATCATGGGTGCGATGGAATATGCGGGTTATCAGCTGGTCCGGGGCTGTGGGTGCCGTTGCGGCTTCTGCGGCGCCTGCGCCACCATCTACCGCATTAAGGACGACAGAGAGCTGAAGGTCTGCCTCGCATGCCAGACACAGGTTCAGAACAACATGTACGTCGCAACTCTGCCTTTCTTCCCGCTGATTAAGCAGGTGTATGACATCGAAAAGGTCAAGCCGGAAGAGCAGGTTATGATGCAGCTTTACCCCGAGATTTACAGCTGCATCGGCTGCAACGCCTGCACAAAGTCCTGCACACAGGGACTCAACGTCATGCAGTACATCGCCTACGCTCAGCGCGGCGAGTTCGAGAAGTGCGCTGAGGCTTCGTTTGACTGCGTTATGTGCGGTGTTTGCTCGTCCCGTTGCCCCGCCGGAATCTCCCACCCGCAGGTGGCGCTTCTGGCAAGACGCCTTACCGGTAAGTATCTGGCTCCCAAGAGCGAGCATCTCGAGGAGCGCGTCCGCGAAATCAAGAACGGTGACTTCAACGAGCTGCTTGAAAACCTCATGGGCAAGCCCATCGAGGAGCTCAAGGAGCTGTACAACAACCGAGTAATCGAAAAGTAAGGGGGCAGGAACAATGTTAACACAGGAAATGCTTGATTCAATCAAGAAGGTTGAGGCTACACGTGCCTCCCGTATGGGCGTGGAGCCCAGAAGAATGTCCCCCGAAGAAAAGGACGCTCTGCTGAAGGAATTTCACCCCGACTATATCCAGTCGCAGTTCACAACGCTGTCGATAGGCCCCAACAAGGGCGAGAAGGTTCCGCTGGAGCTGGCTGCTATGCTTCAGGCAAACAGCCGCATCAAGCCGTCTGACGTTGATCTGGAGAACCCGGATTATGACGTTGACGTGTTGGTCATCGGCGGCGGCGGCGCGGGCTCGTCCGCAGCCATTATGGCTCACGAGAACGGTGCTAACGTTATGATCGTTACCAAGCTGCGTCACGGCGACGCCAACACCATGATGGCTGAGGGCGGCATTCAGGCTGCCGATAAGCCCGGTGACTCGCCTGCAATTCACTACGTCGACGCTCTCGGCGGCGGTCACTTCAAGAACGTTCCCGAGCTGCTTCGCAAGCTGGTTTCCGAAGGCCCTGAGTCCGTTCAGTGGCTGAACGACCTCGGTGTGCTGTTCGACAAGGAAGCTGACGGCACCATGATTACGACCCACGGCGGCGGTACATCCCGCAAGAGAATGCACGCCGCTAAGGACTACACCGGTGCTGAGATCATGCGCGTTCTGCGCGATGAGGTCATCAACCGCGGTATTCCGGTAGTTGACTTCACCTCGGCTATCGAGATTATTCTCGACGAGAACGGCAAGGCTGCCGGTGCGGTTCTCATGAACATGGAAACACACGAGCTGCTTGTCGCGCGCGCAAAGACTGTCATCATCGCAACAGGCGGAGCAGGCCGTATGCACTATCAGGGCTTCCCGACCTCCAACCACTACGGTGCAACTGCCGACGGTCTGGTTCTGGCTTATCGTGTCGGCGCGCCTCTGCTTTACGCCTACACGCTTCAGTACCACCCGACGGGCGTTGCATATCCGTCCCAGATATACGGCGCGCTTGTGACAGAGAAGGTCCGTTCCATCGGCGCAATGCTGGTCAACAAGGACGGCGAGGCCTTCATGCATCCGCTGGAGACCCGTGACGTGTCAGCTGCTTCCATTATCCGCGAGTGCAAGGCACGCGGCAAGGGTGTTCCGATTCCCGGCGGCGGATACGGCATCTGGCTCGACACGCCAATGATCGAAATGCTGCACGGTGAGGGCACTATCGAGAAGCGCATTCCTGCAATGCTGAGAATGTATCTCAAGTACGACATCGACATGAGAAAGCAGCCCATCCTGATTTACCCGACACTGCATTACCAGAACGGCGGTATCAAGATTGCTGTCAACGGCATGAGCGACGTCGAGAATCTGTTCGTTGCCGGTGAGGCCGTCGGCGGTATCCATGGCGAGAACAGACTTATGGGCAACTCGCTGCTTGATATTATCGTCTTTGGCCGCAACGCCGGTGTCAACGCCGCCGCAAAGGCTAAGGAAACAACCGTCGGCAAGCTGACGCTTGAGCATATCGACCGTTTTGCAGCTGAGATGAAGGCTGCCGGCATTGAAACCGATAAGGTTTCTCCCATGCTTCTGCCTCGCTATACACACGGCAACCCCAAATACGAGGCAAAATAAGAAAGGAACACTGACTGATTTATGTTGAACGATCTATTTTCCTTGGGCACCACTTCGGTGGTGCTCATGGGAGCATTTCTGATCTGCCTCATCGGCTACGCGATCGGCAGTATTAAAATCAAGGGTATCTGCCTCGGTACTGCCGGAGTCTTTCTCATTGCGCTGCTGTTCGGCTATCTTTTCACCATTGAGGGACTCAAGGATATTCCGATTCTCGGCAAGTTTTACATTGAGAATGCAAAATCCGCCGCAGTATCGGACTATAAGTTCATCGAGAGTGTGGGACTTGTGCTGTTCGTGACGGCCGTCGGCTACATTGCAGGTCCCAATTTCTTCAGGAACCTCAAGAAGAACGCTAAATCCTATGTTCCGCTCGGCGCGATAATAATTCTTATCGGTTCTGCCGTTGCGGTCGTATTTGCGCTGATTCCCGGCATCGGCTCGGATTTCAGCACCGGAATTATGTCCGGCGCGCTGACCTCCACGCCCGCGTTCTCTGCTGCCAAGCAAGTCGCGACGGAGGAGGGAATGGTCGCTCTCGGACACGCGATAGCGTATCCCTTCGGCGTCATCGGCGTGGTTCTGTTCGTACAGATAATCCCCAAGCTGCTGCACGCTGATATGAACGTCGAGCGCGGCTATATACACGGCGATCCCCGCGAGGCTGTGGCATCTGAGAAAAAGAAGGCCAAGAAGAAGTCCGGCCGCCGCGTTGAGTTCGACGAGTTCGGCTTCGCTGCGTTCGGTCTTGCCGTAGTGCTCGGTATTCTGATGGGCGCTATCAAGATTCCGCTGACCTCTGACGGCTTCTCGGGCGCCTGCTTCTCGCTCGGTAACACCGGCGGACCGCTGATTATGGCGCTTATCCTCGGTCACTTCGGCCACATCGGACCGATCAGTCTCAAGATTTCGGATGCCGCACTCAAGGTGTTCCGTGAATTCGGACTCATGCTGTTCCTGATCGGCGCTGGCGTTGAGGGCGGTGTTGAGCTTGTCTCGCAGGTTCAGGCCTCCGAGTACGGCGTGATGCTGGTTGTCTACGGCTTTATCGCCGGCGCTATCATGACGCTGCTGCCTATGATAGTCGGCTACCTCATGGCGCGCTATGTCTTCAAGCTGCATCTGCTCAACAACCTCGGCTCGCTGACCGGTGGTATGACGAGTACCCCCGCGCTTGGCACGCTGATTGGTGTAGCTGAAACTGACGATGTTGCCGCGGCTTACGCCGCAACTTATCCCGTGGCGCTCGTGCTCGTGGTGCTGGCGTCCAACCTGATAGGTACGTTCATACCGTAAAGTGTATAACAAAATTCGCCCGGCAGATGATTCTGCCGGGCGTTTTGCTGTTCAGTTATTATTCAAGGGCGGAGTCGGCGAGTATGTCCGCTATTTCTTCTTCGGACAGTCCGATGTATTTCATGATGCCCGCGGGTGTGATGTCTCCGCCGTTTTCGCAGTAGGCGATGATACCGGCGGCGGTGATAGTGGCCTCAAATTCCGTCATTTCGTAGTCGTGAGTCTGCGTTTCCGCCAGTATGACGTCTGCAATATTTTTCACCTGCTCGTCGTAGTCAGTGCCGTCATATGAGCCTATCAAGTCGGAGTAGCTTTCCAGATTGTTGCAG
>CAVIBA010000126.1:0-5556 GCA_963640785.1 Bulleidia sp. | reverse complement strand
GAGACAGATCAAGCTGAAACACGCATTCGGAGACGAATATTTTATAAGCGAGGCCTACAAAACGCTGAGAACCAACATCCAATTCTGCGGCGCGGACGTCAAGGTTATCGCCTTCACGAGCGTCGAGGCGCACGAGGGTAAGACCACCACCTGCATTGAGCTCGCAAGGTCGTTCGCAGAGAACGGCAAAAAGATACTGCTCGTCGACGCGGACATGCGCCAGTCGGTGGCGGTAAGCCGGTATACCGACGAGAAGAACGTCGTGGGACTCTCGCAGCTGCTGTCGGCTCAGGCCGGTATTGACGACGTGAAGTGCTCCACCGATGCCGGATTTGACATGATATTCGCGGGCAAGTTCCCGCCGAACCCCGTCGAGTTGCTCGGAAGCAACCTGTTCCGCGAGTTCCTCGAGCGCGAGAAGGCCAATTATGACTACATTTTCATCGATTCCCCGCCGCTCGGCCTGGTTATCGACGGCGCGGTCATTTCGGCGTCCTGCGACAGCTCGGTGATAGTTATCGGCACGGGCACGGTGTCCTACAAGGCGGTTGAGACTGTCAAGCTCCAGTTGCAGAAGTCCGGCTGCCGCGTTCTCGGCGTGGTGCTCAACCACGTCACGCGCAAGGGAGACAGATATTACAGACGCTATTACAGCAAAGGAAACTACGGTTACGGCTACGGCGCAAAGCCCGCCGACAAGACCGAAAAGAAAAACGACTGATTGGCAAGACCTCCGACGGGCGGCGCACAAGCCGCGGCGGAGGTCTTATTTTACGCGTGATGACAACTTTTGTCCGATAAATGCCTATTTGTGACTTGCAATCGGACAACTATTGTCATATAATATGCTTGAACACAGAAAACAGGTTACTTCTGTCAGATGAGGAGGTTCAACTATGAGTAAAAAGAGAGTTGCCGTAATCGGTTACGGCGGAATGGGCGGCTGGCATACGCGGTATCTGCTGAAGAGCGACGTGTGCGAGCTGGCCGGTATATACGATATAAAGCCGGAGCGCGCCGCTCTTGCACGCGAGAACGGCATTTATGCTTACGATTCGCTCGAGGCGCTGCTCGAGGACAAGTCTGTCGAGCTGGTGACTATCGCCGTTCCGAACGATCTGCACAAGCCGCTGGCCATCCAGTGCATGGCGGCGGGCAAGAACGTCATTTCGGAGAAGCCCGTCACGGTGTCGAGCGCGGATCTTCAGGAGATGATCGACGCCTCGCACCGCTACAACAAGCTGTTCACCGTCCACCAGAACCGCCGCTGGGACTGCGATTACCTCATGATGAAGCAGGTCTACGCGTCGGGCGAGCTGGGCGATGTGACAGCGGTTGAGTCCCGCATACACGGCTCGCGCGGCATTCCCGGCGACTGGCGCGGCAAGCCCGAGCACGGCGGCGGAATGATTCTTGACTGGGGCGTGCACCTCATCGACCAGATGCTTGGCATCGTCACCGACCGCAAGATCGAGTCGGTTTACTGCCGCTGCAACCACATCACAAATTACGAAGTTGACGACGGTTTCCGCATGGAATTGTATTTTGAGCAGGGACTTGTCGCACTCATCGAGGTCGGGACGAGCAACTTCATCTCCATGCCCCGCTTCTACATGACCGGCACCAACGGCTCGGCCATGGTCAACGACTGGCGCGAGGATTGCCGCGTCGTCTGCTGCAAGAACTGGGACGAGAAGGACGTCGTTCCCGTTGTGACGGCGGCCGGTCTGACCAAGACCATGGCTCCCCGCGACGAAAAGACCATCACCGAGAGCGTAGTGCACCGTCCCGATTCGGACGTCCACGACTTCTATCGCAACGTCTGCGCGGCCATCGACGGTCGCGAAAAGCAGATCGTGACGCACGAGCAGATGATGCGCGTCATGCGCGTCATGGAGGCGGCATTCGAGTCCGACCGCCGCCGCGCGCCGGTTGATTTTGAGGATAAGATAGTCTGATTTTCAGAACAGATAGCCCCGCCCCGCCGAATTTTCGGCGGGGCTTTGAAATTATGACCTGCGCCCGCCGACCTCGGCGGGCACATGCTTTTTGTTTTATTGAGCCGTTCGGCGGATGTTTGGCGCGCCGCTCACCAGTTTACGTGCCAGCGCTCGCTGTAATCGGCGGGGGAGGTTGACTCGGTTCGCCGTCCGGCTGCTTGCCCGGCTGTTTGTCGGGATTTCCCGGTGTCGCCGCTTTTGTCGTCCTTGTCGTCCTTGCCGTCCTTACCGGCGGCGTCAACATGTTCCGCTTCCGATGCCGCTATGCGCGCGGCAAGCTCGGCGTCGAATGCGTCGGTGTCGGGGGGCAGTGTGACCTCGCGGTCAAGCCACGACGACAGGTACGCCGCGTTTGACAGCGCCAGCTCGCACAATCCGTCCTCGCCGGGAGCGAGCAAAGGCTCGCCGTACAGCACGCCGCGGGCAAAGTTTTCGAGTATACCGACGTGCCCCGCGCCCTTGCACTCGGGGATGAATTCGTCGTACTGCATTGGAATCTTGTCAAAATTGCGCTCTGAGACAAAGCAGAATTCGCGCTCCGGCCGCTCGAGACGCCAGCGGCAGAGCTTGCCGCCCTCGAGCACCAGCTTTGCGCGGTCGCCGACTATTTCCAGCCGGTTTGTGCCGGGGAATTCGCCCGTCGAGGTGATGAATGTCGCCGACGCGCCGTTGGCGTAGCGTGCGTAAATGGTGGCCTCGTCCTCAACTTCGATGTGGTGATAGCGCCCCACACTGCAAAACGCGCGGACGCTCTCGGGCATACCGAAAATCCACTGCCAGATGTCGAGATTATGCGGCGCCTGATTGAGCAGCACGCCGCCGCCCTCGCCGGCCCACGTCGCGCGCCACGAGCCTGAGTCGTAATAATGCTGCGTGCGGTACCAGTTGGTGATTATCCAGGTCAGACGCTTGGGCTGACCGAGCTCGCCGCTCGCGACTATCTCGCGCGCCCGTGCGAACAGCGGGTCGGTGCGCTGATTGAACATTATGCCGAACACGCGTCCCGATGCCCGCGCGGTGTCTACCATGCGGCGGGCGGCGCTCAGCGCCACGCCTGCGGGCTTTTCCGTCAGCACGTGACAGCCCGCGCGGAAGGCGTCGACGGCGAGCGGCGGGTGAAAATAATGCGGCGTCGCGATTATGACGGCGTCGACGAGCCCCGAGGCGAGCAGGGAGCCTGCGTCCTCAAACACCGGGACGTCCGGCCAGAATTCGGCGCAGCGGCGACGTTTTTCGGCGTCGATGTCGCACAGCGCGGCGAGCGTCATGTGCTCAACGCGACCCTCGTATATGTTTTTTGCGTGCGCCGAGCCCATGTTGCCCACGCCGATGATTCCGACTTTTAGTTTGTCCATAAAAACCTCTGATTTACAAAATTGCTGTGAAGCTGACCACGTCCTCGTCGCTGCAATCGGCCGAAATGCTGCCATTGTGCGCCTCGCAGATGGCTCGGGCGACCGAAAGTCCGATGCCGTAGCCGCCGGTCGAGCGGGCGCGTGAGGCGTCTGCGCGATAGAAACGGTCAAAAAGATTCGGGATGCAGGCGCGGTCGAAGCCGGTGCACTTGTTTGAGACGCACAGCCGCACCTCGCGCCCGTGACGGTACAGCCGCACCCTGACCTCGCTTCCCGAGTCAGAATATTTGACGGCGTTCTCCGTAAGCAGTGAGACGAGCTGGCGCAGCGCGCCCTCGTCGCCGTGATAGTTTATGTCGGGCTCTACATCGACCGCGAGACCTCGTCCGGCGCGCTCGGCCAGCGTGCGGAAGGGGGCGGCGGCGTCGATGACAGCGCCGCTGAGGTCGAAATCGGTTATGTTGAGCTCGGGGCGCTCCTCATCCAGCTTTGACAGCATGACGAGTCGCGCGACCAGTTTGGTCAGCCTTGCGGTCTGGTTTTTGATGCTGTCGAGCCACTCGTTCGAGCCCTCGGTCAGCTCGAGAACCTCGGTGTTGGCCGAGATTATGGCGAGCGGGGTCTTTATTTCGTGCGACGCGTCGGTGATGAAGCGGCGCTGCTTTTCTATGCTCTCGACCGCGGGGCGGACGGCGCGCCCGGACAGCAGAAACACGGGGACAAACGCTGCGAGCAGGCAAGCGAGCTCGACCGCGAGCGACGTGATGAGCAGCGTCCGCCGCGAGGAGAGCTGCGTGCGGCAGTCGAGAAAGGCGACGGTCGTGATGCCCGTGTCGCGCGTGAGGACGGTGTAGCGGTATATCCCGCCGACGCTGCCGCTGCTCCGCCCGCTCGCGAGCACAGACTCGGCGTAGCTTGCGGCCTCGTCCGCCGTTACGGCGGCGATGTGGTCAGTGTTGCAGCTGACGATGCTGCCCGCCGCGTCGAATTCCACCACGAAATACCGTGTCTCATAAGGCGTTTCAGGGGTGATCTGGATGTCGTTGTAGAAGCGGTCGCCGCCCGGTTTGTCAGGCGTGGTGGGGGAGTCCGGCGAGTTGGGTGAGTCGGGGGAAGTGGGGGAGTCAGGCGAGCTTGGCGAATTGTTTGAGTCGTTGACACCCGGCAGGTCGGACGGCTTGGCGGGGTTCTGCGCGTCGTCGTGCGGACGACCGCTCGGAATCACGCCCTGGTTCCGAGCCAAAAGCTCGAGCATACCGTTTATGCGACGCTCGGTCGAGATGAAGTTGACGGTATTCAGCACGCCGACGAGCAGGGAAAGCACGGTGAAGAATGTCAGCATGGAGATGAGAATGAATTTTACCCGCAGTCGCCGTATCATGATGCCGCCCCCGTGTCAAGAGAGTAACCGACGCCGCGCGTCGCGCGTATCTCACATTTTGAGCCGAGCGACGCCAGCTTTTTGCGCAGATACGAGATGTACACCCACACGACGCTGATTTCCGCCTCGGTGTCGTAGCCCCATATGCGCTCCATGAAGGTCTCGGTCGGGATGACCCGCCCCGCGCCCTCCATCAACAGTTCCATCATCTGGAATTCGCGGTTGCCGAGGCGCACGCGGCTCTCGCCGCAGCACAGTTCAAAGCCGCCGCGGTCAAGCGTGAGGTCGCCGTATGATAGCCGGTCGGGGGTAAAGCTGTCGCGGCGGCGGGTCATGGCGCGGATGCGCGCCAAAAGCTCTCCCATAGCGAAGGGCTTGGGCAGGTAGTCGTCGGCACCCGCGTCGAGGCCGGTGATTTTGTCGTCGAGCTCGCCGCGCGCGGTGAGCAGCAGCACCGGCGTGGATATGCCGCGCTGACGCAGACTGCGTAGAACGTCGAGCCCGTTCATTCCGGGCATCATTATGTCGAGAATTATGCCGTCGTAATTTTCCGAGCAGCCCCAGTCGAGCGCGTCGAGGCCGTTATCCACGGCGTCGACGGAGTAATTGTTGTGCTTCAGCACCGCGCACAGCGCGCGCGACATTTCGGCTTCGTCTTCTGCTATAAGTAATCTCATATAAAACCTCCGAACGGGCGGCGACACCGCCCCATGCTCGTATTATACACAGCCAACCTTAAAAATACATTAAAGGCCTCGAATAATCTCAAAAACACACGCCCCAAAAATCAAAACGGCGCTTCGCCCGCAGACGAAAGCGC
>CAVIBA010000125.1:0-5649 GCA_963640785.1 Bulleidia sp. | reverse complement strand
CCGCTCGGGCGGCTTTTGAAAAAGCCCCCGAGACCCCGCAAAACTTTCAAAAAAGGGCGGGTTAAGGTCTGTGGGACGCCGGGGCGTACGATTTTGGGCGTTTAAGTGTGTGCGTTGCGGCGTCCCACAGACCTTAACCCGTCCTTTTTCGAAAGTTTTCGCCCGCCTTTGGGGAGGCGGCGCGGATCCAGCGCCGCGCAGCGCTGGCCGCCACCAGCACCCCCCACACCAACAATTGCCAACGGCATAAAACCGTTGGCAATTGTTGATAAGATTAAATTTGACTAATCAGTTTTCCTTCTTTTTCAGAACGACAACTGCTGCGGGAATGACGAGCGCGAGCATGCTCAGCGCAACGACAGAACCGCATCCGCTCTTGCCGGAATCCCCGGCAGTGGTAGTCTCGGCAGGCTTCTGAGTCGTCGTGGTCTCCTTGGCAGGCTCGGGAGTGGTGGTACCCTCGTCAGTCTTCGGAGCGGTCGTGGTCTCGTCCTTCTTGCTGGTCTCCGGAGGAGTGGTCACTTCCTCAGTGGTAGTCTCGTCGGGATCGGAAATGTCCTGCTCGGCATGCTTTGCAAGCGTTTTCTCGCTGATAACGGGGTACTCGTCAGTACCGACCTTCTGAGAGAAGACCTCGTCGCCGGCAGCAGCGTTCAGCTTGGACATGACGGTGCCGTTCTTGATCTCGTCAGCGGTGCAGCGCGCAACCTTGCCCTCGGAGATGGCGGTAGACAGCTCGATGCGCTTGTCGGCGTTGCTGTTGGAAGTAGCATAGGAGTACCACTCGGTGGTGTTGTTATCGCAGATGAAGTTGTTCTCAAACGGCATGTTGGGAGTGTCTGCACTGGAGCAGCCCATCATAACCTTGAAGGGAGTGTTGAAGCCCTCACCGGTCAGAGCTTTGATCTCGCCCCATGCAACACAGCGGGCGACGGTGTTCCAAACGGAGTTGGAGTAACCAACGAACAGGGACGCAAAGGAATATCTGTCCTTGCCCTCGGGAGTGAGAGCAACGCGGCCCGCGCTGACGTTACCGACGAATACGTTGTCAGTAACCTCGATGTAGTAGGTCAGGTTCTTACCGGAAGCGTAAGCATAGCCAAGGAAACCGCCTGCACGGTAGCCAGCGGCGATCTCTCCGGTAACAACACAGTACTTGACAGTGTACGGCTCGTAAATATCGTTGCTGCCAACGCCTATGTAGCCTGCAATACCGCCGGCATCAAGACCGCCGGTGACGTTGGCCTTGCTCACGGAGTCTGCAACATCAAAGTGGGTGAACAGCGCACTGCCTGCGGCGCGACCGACAAAGCCGCCCGCCTGGCCGTTGTCACCGGAAGCGGTAATCTCGCCGTAGTTCTCGCAGAATTTAGCGTTGAAGCCGTCGGCAAGACCGACGAAGCCGCCCGCGTGAGTCTCATAATGGTCGCCCGAGGTCGTAGCCTTTTCGGGATTGGGAATGGCAGTCTCAACAGTAATCTTACCGTAATTCTTGCAGTTGCGCAGGAAGCAGAGGCTGTCTGTATCGTACACAGCCTTGGCAACCAGACCACCTGCGTTCAGACCGGTGGTAACAGCTTCATCTGCGCCGGTGACCGTGACGTCAACCTTGTTGGTTACGTTGTAGGCCTTGAAAGCCTGGGTGAATATGGCGAGAGGAGCAAGGTCCTCGTTGCCGCGGAGCTCGGCGCCGTCAATCGTCAGATTGGAAACGGCACCGCTGAACTCGGCAAACATAGGAGCGGTGATGGTAACAGTGTGACCGTTACCGTCGAGCGTACCGGTGAATGCTTCCACGTATGTGGCGGTGAGCTTAATGTCGGCGTCAAGGTAATATGTACCGTCAGCCTTCATAGCCGCGAATTCCTCGGCGGTCTTGATGGCGGTTCCCTCGGGAGCGGCAAAGACGCTCAGGCAGGCAACGGACAACACCATGACGACGCAAAGGACAAGCGAGATGATTTTTTTCATAGTTCTACCTCTTTCATGATTTGACCAGCCCAACTCAGCGTTGGGCGTTCGGGTTTAATGACATTATACCAAACGCCCGCTTGTTTGTCAAGTGATAAAAATTTTTTTGTGCATCTTGCTGTTATGCACAACTTTTCTCTGCAAAATGCACAATACAGAGCCGTCCCGACGACCGTTTAAGGCGCAACGTTTTGTGTAACATAGACAAACCTTTCAACCGCCTGTTGAAATTATGTTTACATTGCCTGTCCGGGACGGGCCGCCGGTACAAAAAACCGCCTCCGCCGAGATGGCGGAGACGGTAAGATTAACTGTGTCAGTGCTTTCTCTTCCCCAGCACAACTGCCGCGGGAATGATTGCCGCGATAACAGCCAGACTCATGACGGAGCCACAACCGCTCTTCTTGGGCGCCGCGGCGGACGTATCCTTAGGCGCGGGAGTGGTTCCCTTGTCGGCGGGAGTCGTTTCCTTCTCAGGCGCAGGAGTGGTGGTCTCCTTCTCAGGCTCGGGAGTGGTGGTCTCCTTTACGGGAGCGGGAGTGGTGGTCTCGGCGGTGGTGATCTCGGGATACTTGTAGCTCGCGAGCTCGGCGTCGGTCAGGTACTTCTCAACGTAGAAGCCCACAAAGTTGAGGCGCGAGCCGTTGCCCGTCATCCTGGTCTCACCGCTGTTGAACAGATGGTAGAACTCCAGCGTGTGCGTGCCTGCGCTCAACTCTGCGGTGATGCCGTAGAAGTAGGTCGGCTCGAAGTAATAGCTGTTCTCACCGTTTGTGGTTGTGATCTTCTTCTCTGCGAGCTCGGCGCCGCTGTAATCGTACTTGTACTCACGGAAGACACCGCGCGTGTCGGAAATATTGACCTGGCTGAGCTTGCCGTTGTCAATGCTGAAGACAAAGCCGCGGTCCTTGGCGTCGTTGTCGACGTCAGCATCCTTTATCTGCGCGCAGCCGAGGAAGACAAACTCGTATGTACCGGCCTCGCTGACAGTGAACTCGTAGACGAGCTGTGCGCGGTCGTCCCAGTTGTCATTTGCGACGATGTTCGCCCAGATGGTGGTCTCGAAGCTGAAAACGCCGTCCTCAAGGTCATAGTAGTTGCTGAAGAAGGACTTCATGCCCTTCTCTGCCCAGTCGTTGATGGTGATGGTACGGACACCGCCGGAAGCGGCCTTGCCGGCCTTGGTAGCGTCGTACTCATTTGCAAAAATGAGCTGAGCGTCGTCGCGGACAACGGGGAGCTGCTGAGCATAAAGGTCATACAGCGTGACCCATTTGACATCCGCCGTGATATCTGTGGGGGGCTCGAGCGTGGATGCGTCGATGGCAGCCGAGACGCCGAGGGCGCTCGCCGACAGAAGCAACGCAAACAGAGTTACAAAAACAAGCAGTTTTTTCATGTGGCTGATCCTCCAAAAAAATTATTGTAACATTATGATACACTATCTCGAACGTTTTGTCAACAGAAAAATATCACAGAAATATCACAAAACCAAAAAATTATGATACGGCGTGCAAAAAGGCCATTCGGGCATTGCGCGGAAATGCCTTAGCCGTCGGCGGATTTATTTTTTCTGCTGGACAGCATAAACGGCAACTGAAACGCGGTGATGAGCGCAAGGCCGAGACCAATAATGCGCGTAAAATAGGCGTACCAGCCGTCCTTGAGGTTGAGAAAAGGCAGATTTTTCATCGGCGGGCGGACGAGAAACATAAAATTCGCGCCGTACCGCGCCATAGCGCCGTTTATATTGAGAATTATGTAGACAAGCGCCAGCAGCAGCCCGATATTCCGTGCGTAGGCGCGCAGACCGAGCCGCGCGTAGCCCCCGACTATGAGATACAGCGAAAACCACAGAAGCCCGCCGTGGTAAATGAAAAACTGGTAGGCGATAAGCTGCGAAAAATCCACCCCGTTGACGGGTATCATGAGCGCGAAAGCGCTGCTCAGCGTCCCGACGACGGCGATAAAATCGACGGCGGCCTGTCTTATCCTGCCCTCCCTGCCGAAGGTGATGAAGACAACGCAGAACATCATGATGCTGCACAGATGGAACGGCAGCGCGAGCGGATTCAAGTGCATCCCTCCCCCGTTGCTGTACACCATGTCCTTCATGATTTTTACGGTCTCGCTGAAGGCGCATATCGCGGTCATAATGCCGCCCGCGGCTCTCAGCGAAAGCCTGAATTTCCGACCTGCAAAAAGCATCGCCAAAACAAGCGCGACGCATATTCCGACCCACACAAAATGGGCTGTCGTAAACATAATTTCCTCCTTGTATGAATGAAAAAAGCGGTGTGTAGTTGTTTTGCAGCTGCAAATTCCGTTTTCCCGGCTGTCATGACGGGATTTTTGAGATGAGACATACCGTCTCCACATGCCCGCAACGGGGGAACATATCGACCGGCGTGACGTCGCTCACACGGTAGCCGAGCGACGCGAAGACGGCGCAGTCGCGCGCGAGCGTGACGCAGTCGCAGGAGACGTAAACCACGCGCGGCACGCCGCGCCCGGCAAGGTAGCGGATAAGACGCTCGTCACAGCCGCGGCGCGGCGGGTCGAGCACGACGACGTCAGCCGAGAGGCCCTCGCCGAGTCCAGCCTCGGCGCGCGCGAGTATGCCGCCTGCATCGGCGGCGTCGCCGCATGAATAATATACATTTTCTATGCCGTTGCATCGCGCGTTGTCATAGGCGCACTCGACCGCCGATGGCACTATCTCGACGCCGACCACGCGCTCAAAGCGTCCAGCCATCGAAAGGCCTATCGTGCCCGCGCCGCAGTAGAGGTCGACGAGCGTTCCGCCCCGCCCGGCGAGCTCGCCAGCGAGTCCGTAGAGCAACTCGGCGCAGTCGTGGTTGACCTGGTAGAACGAGTCGGGCGCTATGCGTATGTCGAGCCCGCACAGTCTGTCGCCGAGCACGGGGTCGCCCCACAGCGTCAGAAAACGCTTGCCCAGTATGACATTTGTGCTCTCGCGGTTGACGTTGAGCAGGATGCCGCGTATCTCCGGAAACCCGGCGACAAGCTCGCGGCACAGACCCTCCGTCCCCGGCAGGCTGTCGCCGTTCACGACAAGGCAGACGGTGATGCTGCCGCTGACCTCGCCGCGGCGCAGGTAAATGTGCCGCAGCTGACCGCGGCCGGTCGTCTCGTCGTAGGCGCTCCAGCGCTGCGCGTCGCCGTACCGGCAGACCGCCTCGGCAATACGCCCGAAGACAGGCGGCTGAAGCTGACAGTCGCAGCCGCCTGCGAGAGTATGCGTTTTTGTTGCATAAATACCCGCGTGCAGCCTCCCGTCGCGACCGGCGGCGACCGGAAACTGCGCCTTGTTACGGTAGTATTTTGTCGCCCCCGTCGCCCGCGTCGGCGCGACGTCGACCTCGACGCCCGCCCGGCGGAACGCCTCCTCGACCATGCCGCGCTTGAGCTTCAGCTCGTATTCGTAATCAATATGCCGGAAAACGCACCCGCCGCAGCACTCGGGGGCGGTGCAGACGTCCTCCGTCACGCGGTGCTCCGACGGCCGCACGACCTCGCACAGCCTTGCGACGTAGTAACTTTTGTTGGCCTTTATCACCGACGCGCGCACGCGGTCGCCCGTGACCGCGCCCCGGACAAAAACGACTGCACCGTCGTATCTGCCGACACCGCAGCCGAGATTGTTGAGATCCGTTA
>CAVIBA010000124.1:0-5706 GCA_963640785.1 Bulleidia sp. | reverse complement strand
ATACAGCATCACGTCATGGACAAGCGCCGCCCTGCTTCGCGTCCGGTGCCCATTCGGAACGGCGGCACGTGGCAAGCTCCACCATACGCCGCAGGGGCGACCACCGGTCGCCCGCCGACTTTCGGGTTCGCCATTCGTCCGGAATAGGTACAAAACATTCGCTCACCGCATACCGTAGGAAAAAAGCAACTTCATTGTTAAGGCGAGCTCCACCTTCAACCTTGCCTCCCTCTGGGAGGCGGCACGCGAAGCGTGACGGAAGGAGAGCGCGTGACTGTGGATTTGTGTCAACCGCATCGCCGCAAGCCCTGCACCCGGCGGCAATCACACCTGAAAACTATATACATAACATAAAAAATCGTTGGAGGTAAAAATGATTTACACAAAAATACTTGTAGTCGACGACGACAAAAATATATGCGAAATGCTGCGTCTGTACTTTGAAAACGAGGGGTACGAGGTAAAGACCGCAAACGACGGCGCCGAGGGCGTCACGGCCTTCAAGACGTTCGAGCCCGATATCGTTCTGCTTGACATAATGCTTCCCAAAAAGGACGGCTGGCAGGTCTGCCGCGAGATACGCGAGATTTCGTCCAAGCCCGTCATTATGATAACGGCCAAGGGCGAGGTTTTCGACAAGGTGCTGGGTCTCGAGCTCGGCGCGGACGACTTTGTGGTCAAGCCCTTTGACATGAAGGAGCTGTCAGCGCGCGTCAAGGCGGTGCTGCGTCGCTACTCGGCGCACGGCAACACCGACGACGGCGAGGTCATAAAGTACGACAACATCGAAATAAGCCGTCAGAAATACGAGCTCAAGCTGCGCGGCAAGCCCGTCGACATCCCCCCCAAGGAGCTGGAGCTGCTCTACTTCTTAGCCTCGAACTACAACCGCGTTTTCAGCCGCGATCAGCTGCTCGACAAGGTCTGGGGCTTTGATTATCTCGGCGATTCGCGCACTGTCGACGTGCACGTCAAGCGTCTGCGTGAGAAGTTGGACGGTGTGTCCGACAAATGGGTGCTTAAAACAGTCTGGGGAATAGGCTACAAATTCGAGCTTCTGAACTGAGGCTCGCTACGAGGAGACGGCAATCAATTATGTTCAAGAGCATTTTTGCAAAGTACATAACCGTATTCATGCTGATTATTTTAATCAGCTTTGTTGCGCTAATTGCCATCATCACCTCGACGGTCAACAACTACTCCGTCGCCTCGAAATCGGATCAGATAGAGAGCGCGGCGCACTCGGTCGCCTCCTATCTTGAGGACAAGCTGGCGCGCACTGGTCTTACTGACTTTTCCGCTTTCGTCGTGCTCAACGAGAACGACGTGACGTCGGTCATGAAGGTAGTCGCGGCCAACTCGACCGATATAAGCATACTTATCACCGACATCAGCGGAAACATCATACACTATACCGACAACAACACCTCGCAGGTCAACCCCGGCGCGTCCATCCCCAAGGCGGTCATGAACGAGCTGATAAACGGTCGCGAGATTTCCGAGCTCAACTACCTCGAGGGCGTTTTCGACGACTCGCACCTCATCTTCGCCGCGCCCGTCAACAACAGCAACAGCTACGTCTGCGGAACGGTGTTTGTCTGCTCGTCCGCCGTCGCCATGGACGACCTGCTCGAGACCATGATAAAGACCATTCTCGTCGCGAGCCTGTGGATTATGCTGGCAGCGCTAATCGCGGTCTATTTTATCACCGAGAAGATCATAGGCCCGCTCAAGGACATGAGCAACGCCGCCAAGAGCTTCGCCGCAGGGCAGTTTGACATCCGCGTCCCCGTGCGCGGCAGCGACGAGGTCGCGCAGCTCGCCCTCGCTTTCAACAACATGGCCGAGTCGCTCGACAACCTCGAGACCATGCGCAACACCTTCATGGCCAACGTCTCGCACGACCTGCGCACGCCCATGACCACCATCGCCGGCTTCATCGACGGCATTCTCGCCGGTGCGATACCGCCGGATAAGCACGAGTATTATCTGGGTATAATAGCTACCGAGGTGCGCAGGCTGTCGCGGCTTGTTTCCTCGCTGCTGGACATCTCGCGCATGCAGGCGGGCGACCGCAAATTCACCATGGCGCCCTTCGACATCTGCGAGATGGCGCGTCAGATTATCATTTCGTTCGAGCAAAAAATCGAGGCAAAGCACCTCGAGGTCGAATTCCACTGCGACCGTGACAACATGGCCGTCAGCGCCGACCGCGACGCGATATATCAGATACTCTACAACATCTGCGACAACGCCGTCAAGTTCTCTCGCGAGGGCGGACTGCTCCGGCTGACCGTGGTCAGATACAAGGAGAAGAAGGTGCTCGTCTCGGTCTTCAACGAGGGTCAGGGCATACCGCCCGAGGACGTGCCCTACGTTTTTGAGCGCTTCTACAAGAGCGACAAGAGCCGCGGTCTCGACAAGACCGGCGTCGGGCTCGGCATGTTCATCGCCAAGACCATCATAAACGCCCACCATCAGGACATCTGGGTCAAGAGCGAGTACGGCGAAAACTGCGAATTCTGCTTTACGCTGGATGCCATCCCCGGACAGGGGCACATCCGTGATATAAAAACCAATTCTGAGAGAGGTTGAACCTATGGAAAACAAGGAATACGGAATACCGGACACCTCGGGCACTCAAGCGCCCGTCCATCCCGACTTCCCCGCCGATCTTAACAAAATAGAGACCCCCACCGAGCCTGCGCCCCCGGCCAAAGCGCCGCAAAGCGCCCCTGCCGTGTCGAACGACGAACCGAATGACGCGCCGACCGTGACTCCGGATGAAGCACCAACCAAAGCGCCGAATGATGTTCCGGTTGAGACGCCTTCCGACGCGCCGCTTGAAACGCAATCCGATGCCCCGGCGGCAACGCCTTCAGATGCTCCCGCAAGCATCCCGCGCATGCAGCCGCACATTACCCGTCCCGACTCCAAGTACCGCTGGGACTACGGCGCGCAGCAGGCCAACAATAAAAAACACCGCCCCGGTGGCGGCGTACTTACCTATGCCATCATCATGACCATCGCCTTCTGCGTTTGTCTTGTGGCGCTGCTCGGCGTGGTGCTTGTCGATTCCGGGGCGTTTGTCCCGCCCGTCACGCGCACGGTGTTCATACGCGAGTACAATCCATCGAGCGGCGTGCTGACTGTCCCCGAGATAATCGCTAAGTGCCGTCCGTCCGTGGTCGGCATCGAGTGCAGGCTGTCCGAGGTATCGGTCAGCGAGGGAAGCGGCATCATTCTGACCGAGGACGGCTACATCGCCACCAACCACCACGTTATCGAGGACGCACTGTCCTGCACCGTCGTACTGGCGGACGGACGCGAGTTCCCTGCCGAGATAATCGGCTCTGACGAACTGACCGACCTCGCGCTCATAAAAATCAGCGCCACCGGCCTTGACGCGGCCGAGATTGGTGACTCCTCGACGCTCATCGAGGGCGAGAGCGTTGTCGCCATCGGCAACCCCGCCGGACTTGAATTTGCCGGAACGGCGACCACCGGAATAGTTTCCGCCGTCAGCCGCGACGTCAAGATATACGATTCCACCGGCATCATGACCAAGCGCATGACGCTGATTCAGACCAACGCCGCCGTCAGCCCCGGCAACTCGGGCGGCGCGCTTCTCAACGACCGCGGGCAGGTAATCGGCATTGTCAACATGAAAATGACCAAGACCAACTACGACGGCATCGGCTTCGCCATCCCAATCACCGGGGCCATGGAGGTGCTTGACGAAATCAAGGCCACCGGCTCCTACTCGGGCGGCGGCTCGATTGCGGCCAAGCGCCCGCTCGTCGGCATTACCGCGGGCGGCATTGCCGCGGGCGACGAGTACACGCTCGACGACGGCACCAAAGGCACCGCCGCGATTTCCGGCGTTATCGTCACGGCCATCACTCCGGGGCTTGACGCCGCAAACAAGCTGCAGCCCGGCGACATCATAACCGAGGTCGACGGCGTGAGCGTCTACAACATTTATCAGGTTATGGACATCGTCAACAACAAACACGGCGGCGACACCGTCACCGTCAAATACTACCGCGGCGGGGCGTACAACACCGTCACCATCACGCTCGGTACTCAAAACTGAACTTCCGGAAGGCAATATCGCAATGAATTTTACGTCTTTACTGTCCGAGCTGCAGCAGCCCGGACTGCTGTCCACAACGCTACGGCTGTCGCTCGCGGTGTTGTGCGGCGGAATTATCGGTCTGGATCGGGGACGCCGCAAGCGTCCCGCCGGATTCCGGACGCACATGCTCGTCTGCATGGGCGCCGCGCTGACAATGCTGATCAGCCAGTACGTCGCCATACTTATCCAGAACACCCCCGGCTTCAACGGCACGACTGACGTCTCGCGTCTCGGCGCGCAGGTCATCAACGGCATCGGATTTCTCGGCGCGGGCACGATTATCGTCACCAGCCGCCAGGAAATCAAGGGGCTGACGACCGCAGCCGGTCTTTGGGCGTCTGCCTGCATGGGTCTGGCAATCGGCGCGGGGTTCTACCTCGGCGCAGTGCTCGGCTGCGTGCTGATACTCGTTTCCATCACGCTCATGAGGCACGTTGAATCCTTCATTCTCTCCCGCGCGCGCAACATGAACATATACGTCGAGCTGACCGACATAAACGACATCGGTCAGGTCATCGACATGATAAAATCCGAAGGAATACGTATTTACGACATTGAAATAAACAAGGCAAGTCCTTACGTGGGCGCGTACGCCAGCGCGGTATTCTCCATGCATCTGCCGGACAAGCAACCGCACTCGGCCATTATTGCCAAGCTGGCGGGCATCAAGACCATCCGCTCGCTGGAAGAAATATGACGCGGCGCTGCCCGGAAAGGAAACTTAAGAAATGAGTGAATTTTTAGCCTCCCTCAGGGAGTTCAACACGGTGTCCGTCGTGCTTCGCATGGTGCTCGCCGTGATATGCGGCGGACTTATCGGAGTCGAGCGTGAGAGCAAGCGCCGTCCCGCCGGATTCCGCACGCACACGCTGGTTTGTCTCGGCGCGGCAATGACCACGCTGACCAGCCAGTACCTGCTCACCGCCGGATGGACGACCGACCCGGCACGTCTCGGCGCGCAGGTTGTTGCAGGTATCGGCTTCATCGGCGCAGGAACTATAATAGTGACGCGTCGCCGTCAGGTCAAGGGACTGACCACAGCGGCAGGCCTGTGGGTCTCCGCCATAATCGGTCTGGCGATTGGCACGGGCTTTTACGAAGGCGCGATTGTCGCGATGGTTTTCGTGCTCGTGGCCGAGATACTGCTGTCCAAAATCGAGTGGTACATATCCTCCAAGGCCAAGAGTGTGAATGTCTACGTCGAGTACACCGAGACCGAGAGCATCGCCGAGATTGCCGAGGAGATCAAAAAGCTGGGCGTCGGCATAATGGACATCGAAATTACCCGTGCGCGCGCCGCCGAGGGTCCCATGATGAGCGCCATCTTCGCGCTCCAGCTGGGCAACAAGGTCAAGCGCAACCAGGTTCTGTCCCAGATTCAGGAAATCAAAGGCATTCTCTCGATAGAGGAGTTGTAAGAGACGCGAGCCTCGGGGCTTTGCCACGAACCCCGCCAAGGGGGCGAGGGACAGGATGAAGTGAGCAAAAACCGCCCGCTCTCGGGGCACCGCCACGAACCCCGCTCGGGCGGCTTTTGAAAAAGCCCCCGAGACCCCGCAAAACTTTCA
>CAVIBA010000123.1:0-5813 GCA_963640785.1 Bulleidia sp. | reverse complement strand
GCCCCCTTGGAACCCGCAAAAACTTTCGAAAATGGGTTTGAGTGAGTGGGGGAGTGCGTTGGAGAAAGGAAAGTCTGGCGCGAATCGCAAGTGGACGCGAGTGTCCGCTCACCCGAAAGTCAAGTTAAAGCGCGCGGTGTCGCGCGCTTTGTTTAAGTAAGTCCTTAAGCTACAAACGTTTGATTTGGCGAATATTTTAATAATTCGGAGGATGAATCATGGAACAGATATCTCTGCCAGTAGTCCGTCGGCTTGACTGCGACGTGCTTGTCTGCGGCGGCGGGTGCGCCGGAATCGGCGCGGCTATTGCGTCCGCGAGGAGCGGGGCGCGTACGATGCTCATTGAGACGGAAGGCTATCTCGGCGGCACGGCGACGGCCGGGCTTATCGGCATCTTCATGACCTGTCTCGATGTGCGCGGCGAGCGTCAGATAATCAAGGGCATTTATGACGAGCTTGTCGGGCGTATGGAGCGCGACGGCGGCGCCATCGGCTGGCGCGAGTGCATGGGCGGCAACTCCTACTGCGGCTACCGCACGCGCGGGCACGTCGGTGTCATTCCCTACAACATCGAGTCCTTCAAGCGTGTATCGGAGAGCATGTGCATCGAGGCGGGCGTTGAGCTGCTGTACCACGCGCGGCTGGTGTCCGTCGACACGGCGGCGACGTCCGGCGGCGACCGCCACATCACGTCCGCCTACGTCTCGACCAAGGCGGGCATATATCGCATTTCGGCCGCCGTCATGATAGATGCGACCGGCGACGGAGCGCTTGCGCACTGTGCCGGAGCCGAGACGCTCTATGGCGACGAGCAGGGCGAGGTTCAGACGGCGAGCATGTTTTTCTCCATTGCAGGCGTCGACAAGGCGGCGCTTGACAGCTACATGTCGGAGCACTCCGAGATGCGCGAGCGCTTTTTTATGGACGTTATCGCCGAGGGACAGCGCACCGGCGAGTTCCCCTGCGGCACGCAGAAGCTGCGTATATTTGAGAACACCGACGGCCGATGGCACGTCAACATGGCGCAGATAGACGAGCCCGTAAACTCGCTCGATCCCGAGGTCGTCACCACGGCTGAAATTTCGCAGCGCGCGCAGATTCCGCGCATAATCGAGTTTTTGCGCCGCCACATTCCGGGACTTGAGAACTGCTACCTCGTTGAGACCGCACCGGCGCTCGGCGTACGCGAGAGCCGCCGCATTGTCGGTGAGTATGTCCTGCTCGGCAGCGACATCATGAGCGGCCGCATGTTTGAGGACGGAGTTGTGCTTTGCTCGAATTCCATTGACATCCACAAGAGCAACACCGTGCACTACCAGCCCGTCACGGGACAGTCGGACTACAACATTCCGCTCCGTAGCCTCATTGCGCGCGGCTTTGACAACCTCGGCATGGCCGGGCGCTGTCTGTCGGCTGACCGTGAGGCGATGGGAGCCGTGCGCGTGATGCCACCCTGCTTTGCCATGGGCGAGGCCATCGGCATCGCGGCTGACATAGCCCAAAGAACCGGAACCCCGCTGCGCGACGTCCCTGCCGACCGGGTGCGTAACGAGATAGTGGCGCGCGGCGGCGTTGTCTGACGACGCAGACGTCACATAAATAAAAAATGCCGCGGCATGTGCCGCGGCATTTTTGTTTTGATTTAGCTTTGAAATAGGTTCAGAATAGTTTCTGAATCGTCTTGAAATCGCTTCAAAATTCGCTTCCAAAGCGACTATTTCGCCAGCTTGAAGTCGGCGTAGACGGGGCAGTGGTCGGTGGAATTGAGGTCGGTCTGGGTGGTGCCGATCTTGTAGCAGAACACGTCCGTCAGATTGGGGAAGAAGAAGATGTGGTCGATGGGCAGTCCGGAGGCGTCGGGTTTTACGCCGATTTCGTTGTGATAAGAGCCGCCGTAGTCGGAGGTCTTGGCGACGTCGCGCGACGACGCAAGGCCGGTCGACTGCATTGTGACCTTATAGGCCTCGTGATTTACATTGAAGTTGTAGTCGCCCGTGGTGAATGCGGGGATGGCGCCGTACTTGGCCTGGAGCTCAGCGATCTTGTCGACCATCTCCTGTGCGTTGTCGATTTTCCACTCGGAATCGGCCTTGGCCTTCATTGTAGCGTAAGTTTCGCCGACGGGGGGATTGTAGTCTGCCAACCACAGCGAGCCGTGCATGTTGACCACGATGAAGCGCTGACCGTCAGACTTGCGCTCGAGCACCGCCCACGAAATGGACTTTGTGTTTGTGGCGGTATAGCGGCTGCGCAGAAACGCCACGCCGGACTCGAGGTTGTTGTACTTTGCCTTGAGGTAGAGAATAGGCGTGTAGTTGTATATAGAGCCGTCGGAATGCTGACGGATGTTGGTGGCGTAGTATTTTGAAATCAGGCCGCCGGACAGTATATCCTTATGAACCGTCCCGTTGCACTCCTGGAAGCCGATAACGTCGGGCAGATAGTAGAGAATGGACTCGGCGATGTAAGCCTTACGGGTGTTGTATTCCTTGGTGGTTCCCGCGAGGTTGTAGGACATGACGCGGAAGTCCGCATTCTTGGTGAGGTAGACCTTCTGGACGGACGCCGTGCCGGTCATTACCTCGCCTACGGGGTAGACCAGCTTGTCGCCGCCGGTGACATACTTCTCCATGAATGTCTTGACGGCGGTTGCGGAGGCGTAGTCGTCGTAGCCGATGATGACCAGTTTGTAGCCGACCCACTTGACAACATATTGGTTCTCCTTGAGCGTTGCGAGGACGTCGCGGCTCTCCTTGCGGTTGGTGTGGCCGACGAGTATTTCACGCTCATTATTTTCGATGGATTCGTCCTTGCCAAGACCCTTGACCCAGTCGGATTTGATGGACAGCTGCACGTTGTAGCCATTGGAAATGTTGGTGCGCAGCTCGCTGGCGCAGTTGACAAGTGTCTGCTCCATTTGGTCGGCGCGGACGAGCGTGAATTCGGTCTTGCCGTCCGAAGCAATGACGCCGTCATTGTCGGTCGGAACAGGATTTTCTGACGATCCGGAGGTGTCGCCGGGCTCGGTTACGGAGCCTTGTGACGCGTCAGGCGTTGTGGTGTCCGAGGGGGTCGGCACATCGTTGTTACAGGCCGTGAACAGCATCACAAAGCACAATACGAACGCCAGCAGGCAGACAAACTTTTTCATTTAGTGATCTTCCTTTCTAATATAAAGCACTTATTGTTTTTCCTTGTTGATGTCCCTGCCTGACGACGTATTGTCGGAGAGCCCGGGAGCGGGGGAGACGGTGTCAGACGGCTTGATGCCGTCAGCGGATGCGGCCGCGGTTGCGGCGGATGTGCGGTCAGCCGACGCGCTGTCGGCAGAGCCCTTTTGCCCCTGTGCCGTCTTGGATGAATCCGCGTCGGCTTTGGCAGAATCCGCGTCGGCCTTGCCTGGACGGGATGTGAGATGCCACTTCAGCCGCACGTACTGATATGCGTACCACAGTATCACCAGCACCTGGAACACGCCTGCCGCCACATATATCATGGCGACGTTCTGCACGCCGGGCAGTATCGCCGCTAAGTGAATGCAGACCGCAATGCTCCAGACGAGCAGGCTTACCGACAGGCACTGCGGAATGATCTTCCACCACAGATGCATGAACACCACGAGCACAATCGACGCGGCGGGCAGCGCATAGACGAACACCATCCACGCCCAGGGCGACTCGGGCACAAACACCTTTATAAAGAAGAAAACCAGCGCCGCCACGAACCACACAAGCCCTACCGACAGCGCGGTGATGAGCGAGTGGCGCGAGCACGAAATGCTCTTCTGCACCGGGGCAGGCGTCTGCGGCTCGGGAGTTTCGCGGGCGAGCAGATCGTTGACGGTGACGCCGAAAAGAGCGGCGATTTTGGTCAGGACAAAGACGTCGGGCAGACCGTCCCCACGTTCCCATTTTGAGATGGACTTGTCGGAGTAACTCAGCTTTTCGGCGAGATCCGCCTGCGTCATGCTGTGGGCACGACGCAGCGCCGCGATGTTACGGGCGATGTTTTGCTTGAGGTCGTTTTCAGTCATCTTTCACCATCCAAACCTTCAGAATTCGGGCGCGACGCCCGTTTCCCTCCTCGGGAGAGGCCGATTCTACTGCCGGTAGAGCACATTTTTGCGATTCTACCGTGCGAAATGAGACAGTAGCCTCACCTGATTGACAGTAGGTTGAAAACCGCGCCGGGGCGGGGTATAATACAGTCAGAACACAAAAAGCAGGGGGAGCATACCATGAACCTCATTCACAGCATCTCGATTATGGGGGATTCAATCCTCCGGGGTGTGGTGCTGAACAACAGCACCCGTAAATATTCGATAAGCAACACCATCGGCGTGGACAGCATTGCACAGATGTACTCCATTCAGGTGACAAATCTGTCGCGCTTCGGTTGCACCGTCGAGCGGGGCTACGAGTATGTCGACAAGTACCTTCAGAAGGGAAACCGCAGCGACGCTGTGGTGCTCGAGCTGGGCGGCAACGATTCCGACTTTGACTGGTTCGAGGTTGCGGCGCGTCCCGATGAAGAGCACAGTCCCAAGACCCCCATCTCTAAGTTCACCGACATTTACCGTCGGCTGATAAAGCTGCTGCGCGACCACGGCATAAGCCCCGTCATGTCGACGCTGCCGCCGATCTGCCCCGAGCGGTATCTCGACTGGGTCTGCCGTGACGGACTCGACCGCGACGCCATCCTTCGCTGGTTAGGCGACGCCAACGCCATCTACCGTTATCAGGAGAACTACTCCCGCGCCATCGAGGGACTTGCGGCCGAGAACGGCTGCGTCTGCGTCGATCTTCGGGGAGCGTTCCTTGCCAACCGCCGTATAGACGATCTCTACTGCGAGGACGGCATCCACCCCAACGAAAAGGGACAGCTTATAATCAGAAACACACTGATTTCAACTCTTGAAAATCACAAAGGAGCGATAGTACCATGCTGAAGATCAAATTAGAAAGAGAACAGCTCGGCTGCGTTGTCAAAGCAGTGAAGCGTTGCGTCAACGCCCCCAGAGCACTCGTAATCCGGTGCCGGGGACGCCTCGCTAATCGCCACTACGTGCCCTATACCGGCGTTATGAGCGGCGCGTATGCCCGAAAAGGAGTCCTCAAAGACGAGGCAGTCACGGGGAGCGAGGCCTAAGCGCGACGCGGCGATACGGTATATGTCGGGCTCCGGCTTGCCGGGGAAGGTGCCGTCGTCGTACACCACGCGGGCGGGGTCAAACCACCGCGCAAGGTCAAGATGCTCAAAATAAAACTCAATGTTGAGTCTTTCCGAGCCGGTGGCGATTGTCACCGGCACTTTCTTTTTTTTGAGAAGATCGAGAAAGGCGGCGGCTCCGCTTATGAGGCGGAAGGCGGGGTCGGTCAGACAGCGGCGGCGGTATTCGGCCTCCTTTTCGTAGGTCAGACGCTCGGTCTCCTCGTCCGAAATGTCGCCGAGATAGTCGTGAAGTATGTGCGCGTTGTCGCGACCGAGCATTTTTCGGTCGACCTCGTCGTCGGTTATGTGACGGCCGGTGTGGGCGGGAATAAAATCGCGCCAGACCGCGCGGTGAATGTGCGAGTCGAATATCAACGTGCCGTTGAAGTCAAAAATCACGCCTTTTACGTCTTTCAAGCCTGTCATATCTGTGCCTTTCGGAAATTCTTATGTGAGTAGAGTCCGTTTTTCACACTCTACCACTCTATTATAATACCATACAGGCGACAAAAAGTCAACAACCCGCCGAAATTTTCACTAAACCTTCTGTAGTGTTACAATAGATGTGAGACTGAAAAATAAAAAAGATATAGAAAAAGTGA
>CAVIBA010000122.1:0-5918 GCA_963640785.1 Bulleidia sp. | reverse complement strand
TCACTTTTTCTATATCTTTTTTATTTTTCAGTCTCACATCTATTGTAACACTACAATTTTTTCAGACTTTTTTTCAAAAAGGTATTGATTTTCGGACGCAACTGTGGTATGATATGAGAGTCGCCGCACAAAGTGACCGCACTGCGGCAACCGACATGGAGAAGTCGCCTAGCCTGGTCGAGGGCGCACGACTGGAAATCGTGTAACCGCCAAAATCGGTTCGAGAGTTCGAATCTCTCCTTCTCCGCCAAAAAGTGGGTGTAGGCTCGTCCCTGCACCCACTTTTTCGTTTAAAAGTATGATGACAAACTCTCTCAATTTCGCGCAGCGAAATTGATATTTTGCGGCAGGCCTATGCAGAAAACCAGTTCCCACCATGCGACGCCGCAAAATGTGGTTCAGACTCTCTCCTTTTCCGCCAATGAATAAGAGGACGTAGAGGACGTTTTCACGTCCTCTTTTCTGTTATTACGTCAAGAAGCTGCTGCTGCTGCATTGACACATCGAGGTGGCTGTAAAGGTCAAGCGTTATGCCTATGCCGGAGTGGCCGAGAGCTTCGCTGACTATCTTCGGGTTGACACGTGCGAGCATCATGGTCGTCGCATAGCTGTGCCGGAGATCATGAAAGCGGAGCTTGTGGAACGGCTTCGGAAGCATAGCTCTGAAGCGTGACCAACGTTTGTCAAGCATCTCCGAGGACATATTGACGACGTATTCACCGATGATGGGAGCACTGGCGGAGAAAATAGGCGAGTGTTCCGGCGCTATAAGCAAATAACGACGGCTGTGTTTGGTCTTGCAGTCGCTCACTATCTGACCAGCAGTCAAACGAGACCTCACGGGCAAAGCCGAGCGTTCTGGCAGGCTTAAAACAATGGCTATCGTAATGCTTGACCGACATCCACCGATAAGGCAACCAGCCAAAGTAATACTTTTCCTTGATCTCTTTGCCAATCTGAAGAGAGTTATTATTCTGGACGCTGTCTTCGGCCATAAAGAGCCGGGTAACATTGACCTTATAGAACGGCAGCACAAGCAGCCAACGACCGAACCCGGACAGATTATCTATAAAGCCAAAGCGACGACGCAGTGCAATGCAAATATCGCCCGTGGCCTGATCAGTGACATAGAGCCGGACATTGTCTCCACGGTCGCCATAGAAGTGGCGGAACAGGCGGATGAACACCTCAACGCACTGCCACGAATCATTTATATTTTCGCTGACAACGTTCGGATCATCATAGCTGTATTGGTTACAGCTCAGGCCTGCTTCGTCCCACAAGACAAGCGGCAGCTCGTCATCAGGAAACAGCTCCTGAAGCAACAAGTGTTCGCGCTTGAGCACCTTATAAAATGACGGATCGTTATTAACGGCTTCGGCAAGGCCGTCCGAGTGGCCTATGAGGTAACCCTCTTTATAGCCCTTGTCGTAACCGTCGCGGTAAAAAGTACGGTCAATGCTGTCCTGCAAAGAAAACAGGTGGCTAACCAACGCGAAATAATCGACCTGACCGTCTTTGGTGAACTAGGCGGCCGTTCATGGCCGCGCGGAGAGAAATATTTGTGTATTTTTACCAAAGGCTCCGAGATCTACGGGAAGACAAAGAGCTCAAACAAGAGGATATAGCCGCCCTGCTGAAAACCACCCAGCAGCAATACAGCAAGTATGAAAGCGGGAAACAGGAGCTTCCGATGCACCATTTTATCACCCTCGCGCGCTTTTATAACGTCTCGCTCGACTACCTCGCCGGGCTGACCGATACGCCGCGAAGGCTGAACAAATAAAAAGCTGTCTCGATTAGTGAGACAGCTCTTTTTGTTATTTCGTGCGGCGTCGGTTGAACGGTGGACACCCGCATCCCGCACTCTCCTTCCGTCACGCTTCGCGTGCCAGTTCCGAATGGGCACCGGACGCGAAGCAGGGCGGTGCTGAACCATCGTGTGATTACGCACCGCCCGCACTTAAACGCCTAAAACCTTACGTCCCGGCGTCTCACAGACTTTAACCCGTCCTTTTTTGAAAGTTTCGCCCGCCTTTGGGGAGGCGGCGCGGATCCAGCGCCGCGTAGCGCTGGCCGCCGTCCGCAGACGGCGGAATCCCCTGCGTTGGCCGCCCGCAAACATCGAACCTCTCCTTAAATCCCCGCCGCGAACCAGACGCGCATGTCGGTCTCGCCGCGGTTGGCGAACGCGCTGTATGGAATCATGTGGAGTATGGCGGGAACCTTGGAGGGCGCGCGGGAGGTGTAGAGCTCTCCCTCGCATACGAGAACCTGCGCGTCAACGTCAAGCTCCATGAGCCCGCTGGCCACAGAACCGCGACACTCGCAGTAATTGAAGCCCGGCGCTATCGAATAACGGTGTAACCCGTACGCGTTGTCAATGCCCTCCGCACAGTAGAGCACCGGCCCGCGCATGACGCATAGCCGGTACGCGTCGCGCGCAACGTCGCTGCTCGCAAATACCGCGCGCGGCGTGAGCGACAGCTCAAGCTCAATCGGCTCGCCGTCAACCCTGACGCAGGCGTACCCCGAGCGCATGTCGTATTCCTTGTTCAGGCTGAATAAATCACACCAGCCCGGTATCCTCAGCGCAACCGTGCCGACACCCGATACCGTCACCGAAATCCGTCCATCGTTCGGGTATCCGGTCTTGATGGCGCAGCTTATCCCGCCGTCAGACAGCGACGCCGACGTGTACTGGTTGATGTATAATACACCCTCGCCGCGCCCGAATATGTAGCCCCCCAGCGACTGCAGCAGCCGGTTGATGTTGGGCGGACAGCAGGAACAGTCGAATATCTCCGGCCGCTGCGTTATCGGAAAACGCGGCTTGCCAAGGTCGCCGATAAAATGCTCGTTGAGATTGATTTCAAGCGCGTTTTCGTAGAAAAATCTGCGCCCGTCCAGCGAAAGCCCCGAAAGCACTCCGTTGTAAAATTCGCGCTCAATGACGTCGGCGTACCGCGCGTCGTCCTCGTTCTCAAGCATGGCGCGGCAGAAAAACATCATCGCAATCGACGCGCACGTCTCGGCGTAAGAGGTGTCGTTCGGCAGGTCATAGGCGTTGGTGAACGCCTCGCCGATGCAGGTCGAGCCGATGCCACCTGAAACGTACATCTTGCGCTCTGTTATGTCGTCGAAAAGCGCCCGGCAGGCCGAAAGCAGCTCGGCGTCGCCCGTCTCGCGCGCCAGCATGGCCATGCCCGTGTAAAGATAAACCGCCCGCACGGCGTGCCCCACCGCCTCGCGCTGCTCGCGCACCGGCAGATGACTCTGATTGTAGGCCTCGTTCTTGGGGAAGTCACCGGACGTCCCGCGCGTGTTTATGAAATGCGCCGCGAGCTCGAGATGCCTTCGCTCGCCCGTGTGACGGTAAAGCCGCAGCAGCGCCAGCTCGATTTCCTCGTGCCCCGGCGTCGCAAACGCCGCGCTCCGCTCCTCCACAAACACCCGGTAAATGTAATCGACGTACTTTTTCATGCACTCGAGCAGCACCGGCTTGCCTATCAGGTCGCAGGCGATGGCGGCCTCGATGAGGTGTCCCGCGCAGTACAGCTCGTGCCGCGAGCGGCCGGTGAACCGCCTGTTCGGCTCGACAACGGTGTAATATATGTTGAAATATCCGTCCGCACCCTGGTGCTGACGGATTTTTTCGATAAGCGCGTCCAGCCGCGCCTCGAGTATGGCGTCCGGCGCCTTGGCCAGAATGTAGGCAGCACCCTCCATCCACTTGGCGACATCGCTGTCCCAGAAAATGTGAGGCTTGCCCTCGGCGCCCTCCGTCCAGTCAAAATCAAACGCCTTTATGCGTCCGCTCTTGGCGAACTGGTCGTAAACCGCGCCGATAGTCACATCGCGGTTGAGCTTCTCCTTCTCGAACCAGTAGCCGCTGCCAAGCTCTACCTTGTCAAAATCAATAATCTGCATAGCAGTCCCCCTTGTTTTATGTTGATGAATTCCCCGGCGTGTAGATGGTGAACACGTCAACCCGGAGCTCCTTTTCAATATTTCGCGTTAAAAAAACAAACATCAGCGACACGCACATAAGCCCCGCTGTTATCCATGTAAGCCCACTGTGCGAGGTGGTCTGCAAATACAGCGCACTGCTGTACGCGCCACTGAGCCAGTATGGAAACAGCACCGGCAGCGCTATCAGCAGCTGCGCCCCGCACATCCAGACGCGACCGGGAAAGACCCGACGCAGCCCCGCCTTGAGGACGGTCACCTCGGGACTCGCCGGGTCATAGCCGAGTATCCGCACGCAGCGGACCGTCGCCCACACCGACAGCGAGACCGACGCCACCGCCGCGACTGCGGCTATGACAAGTCCCGCTATCGTGCGCCAGGCAAAGGAGGTCGTCGCGCCGTCCTTGGTGGCCATGGGGTCGGACAGATATTGCCTGCACTGCGACCACGCGTCCGCCATAACGCTCACGAGCGAGCGCGCCTCGAGCGGATTTTTCTCCAGTTCAAACGACACACAGGGCAAAAACGCCGCCGCCACAACCAAAATAACCGCCGCCGTGGGAAGTATGTACCTTAAATAAACTAGCTTTTTCTTCATTCCGAAGATATATTACGACTGAAAATCGACCGTGATACCAAAATCTTGCGTAATGCTCTTGTCGGTCGAGACCTTGATCTCGCCCGCCACTATCTTGGCGGCTATGTTCTCGTACGCCTCGATGGAGAACGCACCGAAGCGCCATGCGTCGGTTGCAAGCCCGACTGCGCCGTCGTCCAGACCGAGCAGCACGCTCTTGGCGGAATGGTCGGCGTCCCACTTGTAGCTGTTGCCCTTGAGCGAGTTCAGCGCCTCGCTAAGCGGCTTCTCAAGCATCTTCATGGCCGACGTCACAACAAGGTTGGACTCGCTCGAGTGGTCGCTGTCCGAGCAGATGACGCGCCCGTTGCACTCCTCGGCCGCCTTGATGACGCTCGCCGCACTCTCGCCCGACGCGAACACCAGCTCGACTCCCGAGCGGTACCAACTCTTGGCTGTGTTGTAGAACTCGTCATCGGTGGTGCCGTTGCCGCTGTAACGGAATATGACACCTACGCGCGACGTGATGCCCATGTCGCGCGCGGCGTCCTCAACGCCCTGAAGAAAGCCGCAGCCGTAAAGCAGATCCGCGTCGGAGTCGCGCTCGGACATAAATCCGAATTGAGAATAGCCGTTGCGCGTCGCAACGTAGCCGGCGAGATAGCCCGCCTGCTCCTCATGGAATGTGATGCAGTAGACGTTGGCGGAAATTTTCGTGGTGGCGGCCGTCGTCTCCGGCGTCACGGTCGTGACGGCGGCGGAGGTCGAATTCGAGAAGTTGTCGAACAGCGAGTTCGACTGAGTCGTCTCCTGGTCGGTATCGGCAGGAGCCGTCGGAACGCCGTCGACAAGCAGGAAGGTGACGTCGGGAAACAGATCCTGCACCTCGTAGACCGCCTCGGACAGCGCCTGTCCCGAGCAGACAACGAGCACAGCGCCCTTGACTATCGCCTGCATGATTATGTCAACTCTGTCTGCACGGGACGAGGACGCGGGCTGATATGCGTCGTAGCTCTTGCCGTTTGCGATGGCGAAGTTGGCCACAACGTCCCACACCGCCTGGTTCATCGACCCGGCGCCGACGCTTCCTCCGTCCGTAATCATGGCGATTTCAACCGTCTCCCCGCCGAACAGATTTCCGCACGAGGTAAGCATGGTGCATCCGAGCAGCAGCACGCAAAGCAGTGCCGCAACAATTCGTTTTTTCATTATAAAATACCTCTCTGAGTGATTCTCTCACCTTGCGCAACAATATCGCATGTCACAAAAAGGACATACAAATCTGATTATAGCACACATTTATCGATTTGTCAACTGTCGCACGCGCCGCCGACCATTACAGATTGTAGTGTTACAATAGATGTGAGACTGA
>CAVIBA010000121.1:0-5936 GCA_963640785.1 Bulleidia sp. | reverse complement strand
GGCCTCCACGGCGTGCGCCCGCCAAGGCCAAAGAACTATTTATAAGAAAAGCGGCCTCCACCGGACTTACCGTCGGAAACCGCAAAAAACATTTTAATTATAGCATAAGCGCAACATCAACGAGGTGCTACCGCACTTCATTGATTGCAATAGCCCACACCCCTCACTCCAAATGCAGACTGTCACAATTCAAAAACGCATGCGCGCCGAGGCAGGAGTCGGTCGGGATTAGGCGCTCGGCGCCGCAGCGGGTGCAGCGGACGCGAATGGCGTCGTCAAGCACCTCCGCCTCGTATTCGCCGTCGCCGTCCGGACAGTGACAGGTGATCTTGCCCTCCGCCTCGAGGTCGTGTATCACAAACATCACAATGTCAAATATCTGCGGATCGGTCAGGACGTTCTGTGTGTCCCCGTGGAGGACGGAAAAGTCAGTGATGCCGTTCTCCTCCATTATGTCGAGCAGCTCGAGCTCGGTGCGCGCCAGCTCCGCCTTGACAAGGTTGGTGTCCCCTATGAAACAAATGTTGACGTCGGAATAGGGGCAGGGAAGAACAAACAGCTCCCGCTCGTAAAACAGCGTGCTGCTCAGCGTGAAAATGTGCGGGTTGGGACAGAAAATGCACGGCACTGTCAGCCGTATCTTGCCGTCACGGCTGCGCACTACGGACATCTCACTGTGCCCGCAGTCGCACTTCAGCTTGACCATGTCCGCCGACAGCGAAAACAGTCCCACAGCACTCAGCACGCCCGCACCGCAGTGCGGACAACGGTAAGCCACCGTGGTTTGCTTGGAATCAAGAACCATATGGCATCAAAATCCTTTCTTTGAAAGATGGCACCCTTATCAGTATATGTCAGTGATGCCGTTTTGCTATCAAGTATTGCAGGTATCACCGGGCAACGTCCGACGGCGCGGGGTATCGGTACATCAAAGCGGCAGGACAAATACCCTGCCGCTGTGATTATGATGTGAAAATCAGCTCCTGATTATTCAGCTGCTGATTACTCAGGCACTGACTCAGGCATTGACCTTGGTCAGCTTGGTGTCGTTGATGGTGACCTTGTAGCTCTCGGTGGCGCTCTTGTACCACTCCTCGAGCTTTTCGTTCGCGACGTAGCCGCGGGCGTTGACCTCCCAGACGGGCTGATCGGCGTCCTCGCCGAGGTAGTACATGATGTGGTAGCCGTAGGTTGTCTCGACGATGCCGGTGTCGCCCACCTTGCGCTCGCTGTCAAACAGCCAGTCGTTGAAGTTGGTGACCATCTGGCCGGGAACTACGTTGTTGTAGAAGACGGAGGAGTCGGCGGTGTACTCGTTGGCGGCCTTCTCGAAGGACTCCTTGGTCAGGCCGTCCTTTATCTGCGCGAGAACTTCCTCGGCCTTGGCCTTGGCGGAAGCCTCGTCGGCATAGTCGGAGGTGCTGAACAGTATGTGGCCGACGTTGCGGGAGGCGCGGTCGTCACGGTGCATAGCCTCGGTGAACATGTCGACGGTCACGGTGTAGCTGGTGGCATCCTCGTCGGAATCGTTGTTGAAGAGGTAGGTGTCGCCGATCTTGCGGGACTCGTCGGAGACCCACAGACCCTCGTCGTTATCCTCGTCGTCAGTCCATGCGAAGGAATCGTTGACCATGGCGGCAAGGGCGGAGGCGACCTTCTCTGTCAGCTCGACCTCAACGTTGGACAGAGCGACAGCGGCGTCGTCCTTGTCGGTGGTGAGGGTGGCGTACTTATCGGCGAGCGCGAGCTCGACGGCACTCTTTATGATTGCGTTCTTGCGCTCGGTCAACGCGTCGCCGGTGGGCAGCTTTTCGGGGTCGACCGTCTCGGTCTGGTCGGCGTAGACGCCGTCAAACTCGGTCTCTGCGACATAGTTTGCGACGAACGCCTTGAACTCGTCGGCCGTCTTGCAGTCCTTGAGCGCATTTGCACGCTTGTTGAGCTCCTCGACCTTGGCGTCGTACTCGGTTTTGTCGTCGTCCTCATCGGGCTTGGAGACGGAGAAGGTGTAGGTGAGGATGCCCGCAGTCAGGAAGTTGGCGGGGTTCTCGTCGAAGTATTTGTTGATTTCGTCGTCGGTGACGCCGTTCTTGAAGTCCTCGCTGACGGCCTCAGAGGCCTTGGAGGCCAGCTGGGACATCTCCAGCGCGCGGCGGATGTCCGACTTCTTGACGCCGGTGCCGTACATGCCGGTGATGTATCCGCTGACGGAGTAACCGCTCTCGGCGGCGGCCTCCTCGAGCGACTTGAGCGCCTCATCGATTTCGGCGTAGTCCTCGTCGTCGAGCTCTATGCCGCGTGCGCGGGCTTCCTCGCAGTAGACGAGCATCTGCTCAATCTCGCTCTTGACGCTGCTCATGAAGTAGTCAAACCATGTCTGCTCACTGCTCTGCATTGTCTGGTTCTTCAGCGACGCGCCGGTGTTGAGTCCGAGATACTGCACAAGGCTGCCGTAGGAGCCGAGGAAGTAGCGGTAGCTCTGATAGAAATAATATGAAAGCATGGTGCCGGTTACGGAATAGTGTTCGCTCTCGGCAACCGTGGTCCAGCGAAGTAAGTATCCGCCCTCAGAAATGACGGAGAGGGCAACACAGCTGAGCAGCAATACTACGACGAGTATTATCGCAACTGTGCCGACCCATGCGGGGGTCTGGTTTTTCTTTTTGTTGTTAGAGCGGAATACGCTCTCGGCGCTGGCAGCCTGCTGTGCCTTTGCCAGTCTGACTCTGTTGCCTTTTCCCATGATATGAATTTCCTTTTGTGTTTTAGTTGCCGTCAACACGCCCGCAGAGCGACGGGTTGACATATAGCATCATTATAGCGCGCTTACATGATAATGATATGAACATATTATGAACAAACTCTAAATATTTTTCATTGATATGTCATATTTTTGATTTTTCGCGCTCTGCGCGGTCAAACGTACATAATTATCGGCAAAACCATAGGCTTGCGTTTGGTTTTGGAGGTGAGAAATTTGGAGACGTCGTCGCGCACGCGGTTTTTGAGCTGCACTCTGTCAACCTTGCCGCGGACGCTGATGCCCTCGAACAGTGTGTTCAGCGCGACCTCGCGCACCTCGTCCATCAGCTCCTCCGACTCGCGCACGTAGACAAATCCGCGCGAGACCACCTCGGGGCCGGAGACCAGCACCTTGTCCGAGAGGTCGACGGAGGCGACGACAACCACCAGGCCGTCCTCGGAGAGGTGCTTGCGGTCGCGCAGGACGATGTTTCCGATGTCGCCGACGCTGTCGCCGTCGACAAGCACGTTGCCGGACGGCACCGTCTCGGCAAAGCGCGCGCCCTTGCGGTCGATCTCAAGCACGCGGCCGATTTCGGAGATGAAAATGTTGCTGCTCTCGATGCCGAGCGACATGGCAAGCTCACGGTTTGCCGTCATGTGGCGGTACTCGCCGTGGACGGGCATGAAGTAGCGCGGCTTTGTCAGCGCCTGCATGAGCTTGAGCTCCTCCTGGCAGGCGTGACCCGAGACGTGTACCTCCATGGAGGTGTCGTGCAGCACGTGCACGCCCCCGCGGCACAGCTCGTTTATGACGCGGCTGACCGTCTTTTCGTTGCCGGGGATGGCGCTCGAGGACAGCACCACGAGGTCGTTCGAGCCGAGCGTCACCTGGCTGTGATCCGAGAAGGCCATGCGGTATAGCGCCGACATGGGTTCGCCCTGGCTGCCGGTGGTGATGAGCGTAAGCTGCTCGGGCTTGTAGCGCTTGATTTCGTTGATGTCAATCAGCACTCCGGGCGGGACGTCCATATACCCCAGCTCCTGCGCCGCGCTGACGATGTTGAGCATGCTGCGTCCCGTGACGGCGACGCGGCGGCCGTGGCGGGCGCTGATGTCGATTATCTGCTTGACGCGGTGGACGTTGGACGAGAAGGTGGCGATGACGATGCGCTTGTCAGCGTTCGTTGTAAAGATATACTCGAGAGAGCGGCCGACCTTGCGCTCGGAGGGCGTGTAGCCGGGGCGCTCGGCGTTTGTCGACTCGCACATGAGCAGCAGCACTCCGCGGTTGCCTATCTCGCCGAGGCGCGGGATGTCCATCATCTCGCCGTCGATGGGGGTAAGGTCGAGCTTGAAGTCGCCGGTGTGGACGAGCATGCCGCGCGGCGTGTTGATGGCGAGGCAGCAGGCATCGGCGATGGAGTGGTTGACGCGTATGAACTCGACCGAGAAGACGCCCGCCCTGACGACGTCCCCGGCGCTGACGACATTGAGGTCGGGCTCCCAGGGGAGGCGGAACTCGGTGAGCTTGTTTCTGATGATGCCGAGCGTCAGCTTGGTGCCGTAGATGGGCGGATTTATCGAGCGCAGAACGTAGGGGATGGCGCCGATATGATCCTCGTGGCCGTGCGTGAGGAAGATGCCGCGGATTTTGTCGCGGTTGTTCTCGAGGTAGGTGATGTCGGGGATGACGAGGTCGATGCCGAGCATGTCCTCCTCGGGAAAGCCGAGGCCGCAGTCGATGACGATGATGTCGTCGCCGTACTCGATGACGGTCATATTCTTGCCTATCTCGTTGAGGCCGCCGAGCGGGATTATGCGCAGCTTGGGGCCGCCGACAGGGCCGCCGAGATTGTTTTTGCGGCTGTTTTTGGCGCGGGCGCTCTCGCCGCGTGTGATGTTCGGGGGCGTGGACTCGGACTGCTTGCTCTGCGCGGCCTTGCTCTGCTTGGAGGCGTTTTTGGCCGTGCTTTTAGCGGCGTTTTTCGCGGTATTTTGAACGGAGCTTCGCGCGACGTTCTGAGCAGAGCCCTGCGCGGCGTTCTGCGCCGAGCCTTGCGTTGCGTTTTTCTGCGCGCGGACGGAGGTCTTGTCCGCCTTTTTACCGGAACCCGGCTTGCGGCCGCGCTTGCCGCGCTCGGCGGGGGCGGCCTCCGGCGTCGGGGAGAGGGTTATTTCGTCGCTGACGGCGGGCGGGTTCTGCTGATTTTTAGGCTTACGACCCGGCTTTTTGCGCGCGGGATTTTGCGCGGACTGTGTGTTCTGCGCGCCGTTCTTCGGCGCTGTGACGGGGGCGGTCGTGACGGGATTCACGACGGACTCAGCTACCGTATTTGCCGCGGAATTTGCGACCGAAGCGCTCTTCGGCGGCGCGAAGCCCCTCTTCGGGGCAAAATGATGGATGGTTCTTTCTTTTTTTTGCATTAAATATTTTTCCTCTTGTAGATTTGTATGTATGTGTGATGGGGTGGAATGGGCGTATTGCATATGCCTATGCGCATGATAAGTTCTGCACCCTTGGCGGCACACGCCGTGGCGAATTCCGACGTGTTCGAAGTGTACTTTTCTGCCGCGAGCAGAGAAAGAACAATTTGATTATGCCGGAGGCATAATCAAATTCAAAAGAGTCGCCCCCTCTGGACTCCCCCACTCCCGTCATGGATTGGTGGTGACGTGCAGTGGCCTCATTGGCGCACGCATCCGGCATCACGCCTTTCGGTGACGCACGCCCTGTCCCCGCTCGGACTCGCCGGAGGGGTTCTGTGAGCGTTTGTTCTAAACTTAGCGTGACGTCTTTTGAGGCCGACCAGTGCGTGCGTGCGGATGGCAGCTTACAGTGATGAAGATGGGCGCGAAATGCTTGAAAAAGTTAGTTTTGCTCTGATTGGTGCGCCACTCCCGAAAGAATTTCCGTCTAATTAGCCTTCATGAGCGGCGGAGCCGCAATATGATGGCGCGCATAGAGGGACGTGAGCTTGCGATTTGTGCTTGCAATGCCACAACGGTGAAGCGCTCTCCGAAAACCTAATTCCAACAGCCATTTGTACCACAGACGCCCCCACCGGGACGCACTTCAGGCCGCCGGGGCGGGGCGTCCAATGGTTAGCCTGCCCAGAAAACGGTTCCAGTGCATATCCCGGCGAGTATGAACGCGGACGCAGTGAGCTTCCCGAAAGGCGTCTTTCCGCCGG
>CAVIBA010000120.1:0-5948 GCA_963640785.1 Bulleidia sp. | reverse complement strand
CTTTGGGGCGACTCTTTTGAATTTGATTATGCCTTCGGCATAATCAAATTGTTCTTTCTCTGCTCGCGGCAGAAAAGTACAGTTCTTAACGTCCCGCAGACGTTCCGGCGTGCCTTTCCAAGGCCAAAGAACTTATTTCGCATACAGGCATATGCAATACGCCTTCCTCTAACCCAAAAATCACCGAAAGGTAAAAAAATAAATGGAACTTAACGTAAAAATAAAACTCACCCGCGGAGCGACGCTCCCGACCTACGCCACCGACGGCTCCGCCGCTATGGATCTGCGCGCGGCGCTCGAGGGCGAAACGCTGACCATCGCACCCGGCGGGCGCGTCCGCGTGCCTACCGGCATCGCCGTCTCGACCGGACGGAGCGACGTCGTCGCCATCGTCGCCGCACGCAGCGGACTCGGCACTAAGTACGGCATCTGCCTTGCGAACGGCATCGGCGTTATCGACTCCGATTACCGCGGCGAGATCTCGGTCAGCCTGCTCAATACCTCGTCAGACAGCTTCACCGTCCACGACGGCGACCGCATCGCGCAGCTCATGTTCATGCCCGTCTACGCCGCGCGCCTCACCGCCTGCGACGAGCTCGACTCCACCGCGCGCGGTGAGGGCGGCTTCGGCTCGACAGGCATCGGCTGACCTGCGCCGTAACACAACGCACGCTATGAAAAAATTCCGTTCCGAACCGGCGCGCTCGCCGGTCTCCGCCGCGCTCGCAAAAGCACTCGTAAAAGCAGGCATAAGAGCACGCGCAAGAGCGCTTTCCGGCGTGCTCGCAGGAGCGCTCGCCGTCGCGCTCGTCGCGCCGCTGACCGCACCCCTGACCGCCTCCGCGCAGGCAGACTTCCCGCCCGTCTCGATCCCGACCGGCGTCGTGAAGGCCGCAAACGGCACGAGCGCGACGCCCGGCGCCGTGTGGAACTCTGTCGACGCCTTTACCTACGCATTTAACGGCGACACCGCCGTCATAACCGACTATTCGGGCTCTGCCGTGTCGGTCGCCGTCCCCGCGACGGTGCTCGGGCGACCCGTCACCGGGATTGAGGACGGCGTGTTCGCCTCGCACCCCGAAATTCTGCGCCTCGACATTCCCGCGAGCGTGAAGAGCATCGGCGCGGGCGCTTTCCGCGACTGCACGGGGCTGCTGACCGTCACGCTGCCCGGCGTCACGAGCATAGGCGACAGCGCTTTTTCCGGCTGCACCTCGCTGTATTTCGTCGACGTCGGCGACAGTCTGCGCACGCTGGGCGCGCGCGCCTTTTCCGGCTGCGCCTCCATTGTCTCGCTGACGCTGCCCGACACGCTTGAGTCAGTCGGCGCGGCGGCGTTTTCGGGCTGCACCGCGCTCTCCGACCTCGTCCTGCTCTCGGGAGGGACACGCCTTACATCGCTGTCCGCCGACGCGCTGCCGGGCGGAGTCAACGTCGTCACGGTCGCGAATATGAGTGAAAACGCCGCCGGTGTCACGTTCACCGTCGCCGCAAAACAGGCAAGCGGCGCGGAGCTCGGCTACAGAACGGTCGTCGGCGGGGTGGAGATCACCTCCTGCCGCACCTCGGCCGCGGCGCTCGTCCTGCCCGACACCATCGACGGGAGCGCTGTCGTCAGCATCGGCGATGGCGCGTTCGCTTCGGGCTGCGGCGCGCTGCGCGTGGTCGTACTGCCGCGCGGCGTCACGTCGATAGGCGCGGGCGCTTTCCGCGGCCTTGGCGCGCTGAGCTACGTCCGCATGCCGGACAGGCTGAGTGCCGTCCTCGGCGGCGACAGCTTCCGCGACTGCGTCTCGCTGCGCACGATAATGGTGTCCGAGGGCACGGCGACGGTCGGCATGAGCGCCTTTGCGAGCTGCCGTTCGCTTGAGCTCGTGACGCTGCCCTCGACGCTCGTACGCATTCTTTCGGGCGCGTTTTCGGGCTGCACCTCGCTCGCCCGACTCTATCTGCGCGGCGACGAGCCCGAATGCAGCGGCAAAAACGGCACCGAGGACATGATGGCCTTCGGTCTCGTTCCGACGGGTATGAAGGTGTACACCGAGGCCGGGCGCACCTGGCCGACGACCTCGGCGCTGTGGTACCCCAACGGGCGGTCGTACTCGGGCGGTTACGTCCGCGAGGCGCTGGCCGTCGGGCATTTCTACGCCGAGAGCGAGTACCGCGCGGCGACCTGTCACAGCGAGGGGGTGCGCGTCTTCACCTGCCCATTCTGCGGCGACTCGTACAGCGAAAGCTATCCCATGACCGCGCACGAGTTTGTCAGCGTGGGTGTGACGGACGGCACCGAGACCTTCCGCTGCCGCTATTGCACGGTCAACTACACCCGCGCGCGCATCGAGGCGTGCGAGGTTGATATTGATTTTGACATCACCAAGAACGGCGCGGACGTTGTGCGCGGGCTGTACGTCCGTTTCCGCGGCGCGCTGCTCGAGCAGGACGTCGACTACACCTACACGGTTAAGTTCAACAGCGCGCAGGGGCGCGTCGAGGTGGAGGTCGTCGGCATCGGCGGCTACACGGGACGCGGCGAGTGGGGCTTTTCCGCCTACACCGGCGAGGCGTTCAAGCGCTACACCGTGACGGCGACCGGTGCGCAGGGCGGCGGCGAATACTACCGTGGCGACACGGTCGAGCTTGCGCCGTCCGAGCCGATTCCGGCGGGCTACGAGGCGGTGTGGACGTCCGACGACGTGACGCTGACCGTCTTTTCCGACGGGGGTGCCAGGTTCACCATGCCGGCGCGGCCGGTGAGCGTGACACTGACGCTGCGTCTCGCCCCCGAGACGACGCCGGACACGACGCCCCCCGACACCGAGCCCGTAACGACGCCCCCCGAGACGACGCCGGAAACGACGCCGCCCGACACCGTCCCGCCCGACACGGGCACCACCGCGCCCGTCGAGACGACGACGAAGCCGCCGTACAGCCACACCGACCCCGGCCGCCAGTACCTGCGGACTGCGATACTGTGGGGCGTGGTGCTGTTCGTCTCGCTCGCGGCGTTTGTTGGGGTGTGCGTGACGCTGTTCAGGCGGAAGAGGTGAGGGCTAATTGCATATGCTCGTGCGCTTTTAGGAAAGCTCTTTGACCTTGGCAGGCGCTCGCCGAACGTCGGCGGAAAGCGGTTTTTAAAAAAGTTCTTTGGCTTTGGCGGGCTCTCGCCGTTGAGGCCACCGTCGGTGGCCTCCACGGCGAGAGCCCGCCAAGGCCTCAGAACTTATTTCCCAAAACATAAAACCAAAATTTTCACCAACTTTGAAGGGTATCAAAATGAACCTCATTTTAGCCTCCGCTTCCCCGCGCCGCAGGGAAATCCTCACCACCCTCGGCATGGGGTTCGCCGTCGCCGTCCCGAACGCCGACGAGAGCTCCGATATACACGACCCCGCCGGGCTCGTCCGCGAGCTCGCACTGCGAAAGGGCGCCTGCGTCCGCGATATGCTGTGCGACGGCAGACTTCAAATATCGGCCGACACACCGGCCGACCCCGACGGTACGCTCATAATTTCGTCCGACACGCTCGTCTGGTGCGCGGGCGAAATCCTCGGCAAGCCCCGCGACCGCGACGACGCCCGCCGTATGCTCCGGCTGATGTCCGGGCGCGAGCACACCGTCTTCAGCGGCATCGCGCTCACGCTCACGGGGAACGCAACGGAGGGAGACGGGGACAAGGTCGTGGAAGACAGAGTCGTGTCCGACGTCTCCGCCACGCGCGTGCGCTTCGGCGAGATAAGCGAGCGCGAGCTCGACCTCTACCTCGAGCGCTGCCACTATATGGACAAGGCCGGCGCTTATGCCATTCAGGAGGGCGCGTCCATGTTTATCGACGGCATCGACGGCGACTTTTTTACCGTCATGGGTCTGCCCGTGCGGTGCATGTACCGGCTCGCCGCGCGCGGGCTCGGTATCGACCTTCAGACGCTGTGTCACAAAACAAATTAAGGAGAAAATACAATGGTCAGACAGCTCGGACTGGATATGGGCAGCTCCAACACGCGAATATTTGATAAAGAAAAAGGAATGGCTCTGCGCTCGCCGACCGCCGTCGCGACCGAGGTCCGCACGGGCAGGACGGTCGCCGCCGGACCCGACGCGCGCCGCATGTTCGGCAAGACGCCGCCCGAAATCTGCGCCTGCCGACCGGTTCAGGGGGGCGTTGTTGCCGAGCCCGAGGCCGCCGCGCGCATGCTCAAGGTGTACTTCGCCAGGCTCGAGGCAGTGTCCGTCATGCACCGCCCGGACGTCACCGTCTCGCTGCCCTGCCGGGTCAACGAGGTCGAGCGCCGCGCGCTTGAGGACACCGTCTACGAGGCGGGCGCGCGGCAGGTTTACATGGTCGACGCGCCCATCGCGGCGGCGCTCGGCGCAGGACTGCGCATATCGGGTCCGCGCGGCTGCATGATAATCGACCTCGGCGGCGGGTGCTGTCAGGCGTCGGTGCTCAGCATGGGCGGCATCGTGACGAGCGACACCATCCGCATCGGCTGCTCCGACCTCGACCGCGCCATCGTCCAGTACATCCGAAAAAAATACGATCTTCTAATCGGCGAGGCGGCGGCCGAGGCGCTGAGAATCAAGATAGGCTCGGCTTGGCAGAATTTCGACCGCGGCGTGGCCGAGGTGCCGGGGCGAGACCTTGGCGGCGGCCTGACGGGCGTTGCGCGCGTGAGCTGCGCCGACGTCTGCGCGGCCATGTCCGAGCGGCTTGAGCGCATAATCGGCATGGTCAAGACGACGCTCGAGGAGACGCCGCCTGAGCTCGCGTCGGACATATACGACAGCGGCATTATGCTGCTCGGCGGCGGCGCGCTCATCGACGGCCTGCCGGAGCTTATGAAAAAGCACATCGGAATCCGCGTCAACCCGATAAAGAACCCCATGGACTGCACCTGTCGCGGTCTTGGCTGGTGTCTCGGCAACGAGGCGGCGAAAAAATACATCCGGAATCGGAGCTAAGTATGGCAGAACGCAGAAAAAAGCCCGCGCCGGGGCTCGCCGCAGAGCCCTCCGGGGCGGGGAAGAAGGAAAATAACGCCGTCGCGGATGTCCTAACGGATGTCCCGGATGTCCTGACTGACGCGGAAAAGCGGGAGCGCATGGCGGAGATAGTGTCGCGGCTTGGGGCGCGCTATCCCGACGCCGGGTGCGCGCTCGAGTACGGCGGCGAGGGCTGGCGGCTGCTCATTATGGGGCGGCTGTCGGCGCAGTGCACCGACGCGCGGGTGAACATCGTCTGCCGGGAGTTGTTTTCGCGTTTCCCGACGCTCGACGACGTCGCCGACGCGCCGATTGAGGATCTGGAGCGCATAATCCGCCCATGCGGGCTGTACCGGACCAAGGCGGCGAGCGTCAAGGCGGCGTGCGGCATACTGCGCGAGCGTTACGGCGGGCAGGTACCGACGGACATGGAGTCGCTTCTGTCGCTGCCGGGCGTGGGGCGCAAGATCGCGAACCTGCTGCTCGGCGACATTTACGGCATTCCCGGCATAGTAGCGGACACGCACTGCATCCGTCTCGGCGGGCGGTTCGGCATGTACCCCGAGTCGCTGACCGACCCGGCGAAGGTCGAGCGCATACTGAGCGCGATAGTCGAGCCGTCCGAGCAGACGGCGCTGTGCCACCGACTGGTCGATTTCGGCCGGGACGTCTGTACCGCGCGCGCCCCGAAGTGCGGGGAGTGCCCGCTGGGGGATGTGTGTGAGCACCGCAGGCGGGGAGGGTGAGCGTATTGCATATGCCCGTATGCGTTAATTAAATTTTAAGTTTGCGGTTCTCGCAGGGAAGTCTGCGGGGACTGCTTTTTTATAAATAAGTTCTTTAGCCTTGGCAGGCTCTCGCCGTGGAGGCCACCGACGGTGGAGAAGTGTACTTTTCTGCCGCGAGCAGAGAAAGAACAATTTGATTATGCCGAAGGCATAATCAAATTCAAAAGAGTCGCCCCAAAG
>CAVIBA010000119.1:0-6028 GCA_963640785.1 Bulleidia sp. | reverse complement strand
GCAGGTGTCCCCATTAAATTAATTGATTTTTTTATAATCCCTAATGGGGACACGCAGATGGGGAGCGTTTTGTTTTGGCGGAGAAGGAGAGATTTGAACTCTCGCTCCGGTTACCCGGACTACACCCTTAGCAGGGGCGCCTCTTCGGCCACTTGAGTACTTCTCCGTACCCGCGCCGATTGCCGTTATCTCGGTCGGCGCGTTTAATATTATAATATAAAATTACCCCGCTGTCAATACTTTTTTCAAAATACTGTCCAAAACTTCATTTTTCCTCTTTCCCGTTGGTGCATGTGCGGCGGAAAACGAACATTTTCGATATGAAATAGTTCGAAACCACCACCGCGACCTGCGTGACGCCCCAGGCGATCATCTCATTGTACTTCGCGAGCGTGATGCCGAACAGTCCGTCGAGGAAGGACAGCGACAGCGCGCCCATGGCGAGCAGCATGAGATAGTTGAGCAGATAGTCGAGGCCGAGCGTGACGAGTCGTCCGCCCGCGAAGGTGCAGAGCTGACGCGCCACATCGCGTCCCCCGTTGCGCTCGTCGTGGAACACCCACTTTTTATCTGTGAAAAAGGCGAACAGCACGGCGCACAGCCACGACATCACCTTAGCCACCGAATAAAGCGCGAGGTAGCTCCCCGAGGCGGTATCGGTAATATCGAAAATGCGCTGGCCGCCCCAAAGGATGCCGAAATTCGACACCATGGACACCACCGTCGTCAGGACGCCGACGAGAAGATAGCGTCCGATTTCGGCGGCGAGGCCCTGCTTTTTATTGCTCCCCGTCATGTCAGTCGAGCTTATACGTCGTGCCCTGCGGGGTATCGACGAGCGTCACGCCCTCGGCGGCCAGCTCGGCGCGGATGCGGTCGGCCTCGGCATAGTTTTTGGCCTTTTTGGCGGCGGTGCGGGCGGCGATGCGCTCCAGAACGGAGGCCGCGCGCGGGTCGTCGGCGGCGGGCGCGGACTCGGATTTCTCGCGCAGCCGCTCGGCTGCGGCAACAAGGTCAAGCGAGAGGACGCGGTCAAAGTCCGCGACAAGCGCCAGCTTGGTGGCAGCGCCGGTGTCGGCCTTGAGGACGTCGTACAGCGCGGTCACGGCAAGCGAGGTATTGAGGTCGTTGTCGAGCGCGGCGGTAAATCCGGACTTCAGCCGCTCGAACGCCTCGGCGTCGACCTGCTCACCCTCGGCGGGACGCAGCGCCGCGACGCGCGCGACCAGCTTTGAATACGCCGTTGTGGCGTTGTCGAGGTTTTCGTACGTGAAGACTAGCGACTTGCGGTAGTGCGATTGCAGGCAGAAGAAGCGGTAGGCCAGAGGATCGTAGCCCTTACTCTCGAGCAGCGAGACGGTCAGAAACTCGCCCTTGGACTTGCTCATCTTGCCCGAGCCGGTGTTGAGGTGGTAGACATGGAACCACACGTTGCACCACTTATGCCCGAGGTAGGCCTCGCTCTGCGCGATTTCGTTTGTATGATGAGGGAAAGCGTTGTCGATACCACCGCAGTGTATATCGAGGTACTCGCCCAGGTATTTCATGCTTATGCAGGAGCACTCGATGTGCCAGCCGGGATAACCGACGCCCCACGGGCTGTCCCATTTGAGCTCCTGATCGTCGAACTTGGACTTGGTGAACCACAGCGCGAAGTCCGCCGGGTTGCGCTTGCTCGTGTCCTCCGTCACGCCCTCGCGGACGCCTACCTCGAGGTCGTCCTCGCTGAAGTCGTGGAAGACGTGGTACTGCTTAAGCTTTGAGATGTCGAAATAGACGTTTCCGCCTGAGAGATAGGCGTAGCCCTTGTCGATGAGCGACTGCGTCACGCGGATGAAGTCCTCAATACAGCCGGTCGCGGGCTGGACGACCTCGGGGATGCGGATGTTGAGCTTTTTGCAGTCGTCGAAAAAAGCGTCGGTGTAGAACCTGGCTATCTCCATGACGGTCTTGTGCTCGCGGCGCGCGCCCTTGAGCATTTTGTCCTCGCCGGTGTCGGCGTCGGAGGTGAGGTGACCGACGTCGGTGATGTTCATGACGCGCTTGACGTCAAGCCCGGTGTAGCGCAGGTACTTGTCGAGCACGTCCTCCATGATATAGGTGCGGAGGTTACCTATGTGGGCGTAGTGATAGACAGTCGGGCCGCAGGTGTACATTTTGATCCTGCCGGGCTCGACGGGGACGAGTGTTTCCTTTGTTCTCGTGAGAGAATTGTAAATCTGCATATTGTTTCAGCCTTTCGACAGCCGGCGGGCGCTTCCGCTCCGCCGGCTGTTCTGATTTAGTCGTCAGTTTTCCTCGGTGTCGGCGACCTCGACGGTGGGGTCGACGTGGTGCTCGTAAATGTCGACGAAGTCCTCGCCTGCCATGTCGCAGCAGTCGCAGCAATCGCAGACGTCGCTCTTCTCGGCGCGCTTGGCCTTGCGGGTGCAGCAGGCTATGCTGAGTATGCGCGCGGCGCGGCGCCAGGTCTTGACGATAAAGCCGATACCCGGCAGCGTGATGGTATACTCAAACTGGCCATCGCGCGTCTCGGACGGAGTCTTGGTGACGCTGTAAAGCAGGCCGCCGAAGCCCCAGGACTTGCGCTTTTTGTTGCAGGTAAACGCAACGGGCGTGAGCAGCACCGCCGAGACGATACCGGCGATCTTGAGCGCGGTATGCTTCTTTTTGGGCGGAGCAGGTGCGAAAAATCTTTCAATGAACATGATTTTTTCCTCCTTATATATATATGGATGGTGTATTCAGAATCCGAAAACGGGATCAATGACGCCGCGTATGGCTGTGGCGACGCATTCTATGTCGCCGCCGTTGTCGACGATCACGGCGACATTGTCGTCAAGCGAGTTCAGAACGTGCAAATAGCTTTTCCTGACAGCCGCGAGGGTATCCCTCCGCTCGTATATCTCGGTGGTGGCGCGGTTCGCGCCGATACGGCCGAGGCAGACGTCCACATCGGTGTCAAGGAAAACGCAGAGGTCGGGGTGGCGTATCTCGGGGCAGTCGACGTTCATGCGGCGCACCCACTCGAAGTCGGTGAGCGTCCCCTGATAGGCCAGCGACGAATAGTAGTAGCGGTCGCAGAGGACGTCGTAGCCGTCGGCGAGCATTTTTTCGATGCCCGAGACGGGGCTCTGGTTGTGATGAATGCGGTCGAGGACGAACAGCGCGGCCATCTCGGCCGGTGTGCGTCGTGTCTCGCCCGAGAGCGCGTCGCGCAGCAGGCCGCCGCTGACCGACTCGGTCGGCTCGCGCGTCAGAAAGACGCGTCTGCCACGCCCGTGCAGGTATTCGGCGAGCAGGTTCAGCTGTGTGGTCTTGCCCGAGCCGTCAAGACCCTCGATGACTATAAACTTTCCGCTCATATCTCGGGAATTTCAATCTTTATCTCGTGCCCGGCGTGCGCGGACTCGACGATGCCCGAAATGATAGCCTGATTTATGAGAATCTGCGAGGTAGGCACGGGAGCCGTTCCGCCGTTCACCACGGCGTCAAGGAAGGAGCCGACCTTGCGCTCGACGCGGCCGAGTCCCTTGAGCTGGAGCACGGGTATCTCGTATTCGACCTGCTCGCCCGCAACCTCGGTGTAAACCTTCATGGGGCCGCCGACGCTGCCGTTCCAGCACTCGGTGGAGGGGATGCGCAGGCCACCCTTGGTGCCGAGCACGATGGTGTCGCCCGCGGTGTCCATATTCATGGCCCAGGAGATGCGGAAGTCGAGCACGATGTCGCCCTCGAGACGAATGAAGGCCGCCGAGAAGTCGTCAACGCCGAACTCCTGCGCGTACTCGGGGTGGGTCGCGTAGTAGGCCGGGTTCTGACCGAAGAAGGCGGAGGCGTAGCCCGAAATTGTCAGCGGGCGGGGGTAGCCCAGCGCGTTGAGAATCATATCGAGCGAGTAGCAGCCGATGTCGCCGACCGCGCCCACGCCCGCCGTGTCGTTGCGGATGAAGGTGTCGCCGCGGCTGACGGGGATTCCGTGACGGCGTCCGCCGCCGGTCTGGATGTAGTATATCTTGCCCAGCACGCCCGAACGGAATATCTTGCCTATCATCTGCATGTTGGGGTCAAAGCGGGGCTGGAAGCCGATTGAAAGTATCTTGCCCGTGCGCTTCTCGACGCGGCACAGCTCGACGGCCTCGTCAAGAGTGACGGTCATGGGCTTCTCGAGCAGCACATGCAACCCGTGCTCCATGGCGTACATGGCCGGGACGGCGTGCTGGCGGTTGTATGTGCAGACGGAAACGGCATCAAGCCCGCACTCGGCTATCATCTGCTTGTAGTCGGTGTAGGTGCGGACGCCCTCGAGGCCGTATTTCGCGAAGAAGGCCGCCGCCTTGCCGGGGATGAGGTCGGCCCCCGCGACGATTTCAACCTCCGGGAACTGGAGGTAGGCCTTTATGTGCGAGTTCGCAATGCCGCCTGTACCGATAAAGCCTATGCGGATTTTGCGTCCCCATGTGCCGAGTCTGAAGCCTCCCTCTCCGGGAGTATCCTTGAACAGATCAAGGATTTTTGCATCGTTTTCCATGATTGACTTCCTTTCGGAGCTAACAATATTTTATCAGTATGATTATACCCCATCCTGCGGTTTTTGTCAAGTATAAGTATAAATGAGGGCAGCGGGAAATGACATAATTCAAGCAATAAATAAAATAAACCCGAGCCCGGCGAATTCGCCGGGCTCGGGGTCTTTTTGCGCCTGCGCGCAATTGCGCGCAGATGTTAGGTTGTCAGATTAAAAGGCTATCGCCTCACGGAGAACTACCAGCCGGAAGGTCTCGCCCCCGACGGCGAGCAGCAGATACATGTCAGCGCCTGTGGTCGTGCCCGATGTCGTGTCTTTGGTCGCGCTCTTTGTGGAGTCGGCCTCGACAATGCCGTCGGAGGTGACGAGCAGAGTGCGCATGCCGCTTCCCTGCCCGGCGTCGCGCCCGAGGTAGGAGAGCTGCCAGGCTTTGTCCGTCGCCTGCGCGTTGAGGCTTTCGACGTAGCCCTCGAGGTCGGCCTGCTCAAGCGTGCGCAGCAGCGTGCGGAAGGCGTCGAGCCGCAGGGTTTCCGTCACGTCGTAATAGGGGGGAATTCCTATGTCGTCCGAGGCGTACAGCAGCCGCCCGCCGTTGCATTCGTAGCGGCGCGCCTGTGCGCTGCGATGCGGCGTGGTCATCTCAAAGGACGAATACCACTCGCCGTCGTTGCCCACAGAGTATTCAAAGCCGCAGATATAGGTGGTGTAGTCACGGTAATCGAAGCTCTTGTCGCCGGCGTGCTCATAAACGAGGTCTGCCAGCTTATCCATGCCGTAAAGCGCGGTGTCGCTGTACTCGCCGTCGGGCAGACGGTAGGCGCCCTGCGTTATTACGCCGCTCGGCAGCCGCCGGGTTCTTCCGTCGCTCATGGCGACCGTCGGGATGCAGACGATAAGCGCAAGCGCCACCGCCGTGACCGCCGCCGCGATTGCCGCCGTCCTGCGCCGCCGCAGCGCAAACACAATACACAGCACCACACCGGCCACAAGCAACGCCGCCGCTCCCAGCGAGAGCAGAAGTGTGAGTGAACCAGATGATTCAGCCATAGGGAAACCTCCTTTAATTTTGTCGAGTTACGTCCGCAGGCGCGCAAAAGGTGCGGTTGCCTGCTCTGTAAATATTATATATTGCTTTGAGGTGGTTGTCAATATGTATACAGCATGTTTGCATATTACGGTTTGCCGAGGCAGCTGCGCGTCATAATTGTACTGTGTCGGAATATATTCCGCAGAGCCGCCCTGTGTTCGCAAAATTTTTTGCCAAAATCTTGATTGTTTATGATTTTTTATTTGACAAACTTCTGTGAATCGTGTTAATACATGCTGTCGATGCTAGTTTTTTAGAGAAATTCGACAATATTTTTGTCAGGAAGGTGTGATAATCGGCCACGGAGGAGGATTGGAAAGAATTCTCCGAGTACGGCTCGACTTCTTTGGCGGAGAGGAAGGGATTCTGAACCCACTTTTGCGGCTGCGCTCGCCGTGACCGCTTCTCTCACC
>CAVIBA010000118.1:0-6054 GCA_963640785.1 Bulleidia sp. | reverse complement strand
TAACTTAACAATTATTTTTTTAACTTTTTGGTCTCACATCATTGACAAATGTACAGTTTTTAACTTAGTGAGACGTTTTTTGCAGCAGATAAAATCTCCAAGCCGCGTCCCGGTCTTTACCGCACATTTGCCGCGCAGAGAACATATTCCGGCAGTTTTTTTGCCCAAATTGCGCCCCACCCCCTTGAAAAAAAGTCCGTTTTAAGTTATAATGTAATACACTTTATCTTTTAGGGGGGACGAATTTGAATCCGAGCTTCAAGGGCGGTCTGCACGTGAACGAACACAAAAACACATGTGCCAGCCCCGCTCTGAAAATACCCGCTCCTGCGCTGGTGAAAATTTCATTGGCACAGCACAGCGGCGCACCCATGAAGGCCACTGTGGCTCCGGGCGACCATGTGAACGTCGGTCAGCCCATTTCCACGTCCGAGGCCGCAATCTGGTGCCCTGTACACGCAAGCGTGTCGGGCACGGTCAAGGCCATCGAGCTGATAAGCGACGCTGGACGCGCCGCACCGGTCGAGGCGGTCGTCATTAAGAACGACTTTGCCGACACACCAGATCCCGGAATGACTCAGCCGAAACCTGTCGAAGAGTTGAGCGGCGACGAGATTGTCGAGCTTGTCCGCCGCGCAGGCGTTGTCGGTCTCGGCGGCGCTGTATTTCCGACCTACGCCAAAATCAAGAGCTCGACCGGCAAGGCTAAAACCCTGCTTGTCAACTGCGCCGAATGCGAGCCCTACATAACCGTCGACCACCGCACCATGCTTGAGCATCCCGACGACGTGCTCGGCGGCGTGCGCCTACTGCTGCGCGCTATGGGCTGCGAGCGCGCCATTCTCGCCGTCGAGGACAACAAAAAGGACGCCGCCCGGCTGCTCCGTGCCGGACTCCGTCCGGACGAGCCTATCGAGGTGCGTCTGCTGAAAACCAAATACCCGCAGGGCGACAAGAGCATGATAATCTACTCGCTCACCCGCACCGAGCCTACGCACGGCGTGCGTCTGTCTGACATAGGCTTTGCCATCTTCAACGTCAGCTCCTGCGCTGCCGTCTGTCGCGCCTGCTGCTACGGCACGGCGCTGACCGAGCGCACCGTCACCATCGACGGCGACTGCATCGCAAAGCCGCAGAACGTCATAGTTCCCATCGGCACGCCCGTGCGCGACGTTATCGATTTCTGCGGCGGCCTTGTCCGCCAGCCGCTCAAGGTCGTCAACGGCGGCCCCATGATGGGCGCGGCACAGTGGAACCTTGACGGCGTCATCACAAAGGGCACCTCGGCGCTGCTGTTTCTGTCCGGCGAGGAGGAGCACAAGGGCAGCCTGCCGCCCGTCTGCATACGCTGCGGGCGCTGCGTCGAAAACTGCCCTATGCACCTGATGCCCAACTACCTCGTAAAGCTGGCTCAGGAAAAGAAATATTCCGAATGCGAAAAATACAACATATCCGACTGCATGGAGTGCGGCACCTGCACCTACAACTGTCCGGGACACATGGAGATAGTCCAGTACATCCGGGTGGCCAAGGGCGCGCTCCGCGCGCGGCGGTGAGAGGAGGCAGTCATGAATAACAATGCAGAAATCAATCACGAAGGAATGCTGACAGTCTCCCCCGCCCCCCACATGCACACGTCCGACAGCGTGACGCGCATAATGCTGCGCGTCATCATCGCGCTGCTGCCCGCGCTTGCCTGGGGAACCTACATCTTCGGACTGCGCGCGCTGCTTGTCTGCCTTGTGTGCTCGGCGGCGGCGCTCGGCTTTGAGGCGCTGTGCCAGTGGCTGCTCAAGCGCCCCATCACAATATCCGACCTTTCCGCGCTCGTCACTGGACTGCTGCTCGGGCTTAATCTGCCAGTCACCGCGCCGCTGTGGATGGCAGTCGTCGGCTCTGCGTTCGCCATTATTGTGGTCAAGCAGATATTCGGTGGCCTCGGCAAAAACGTATTCAACCCCGCGCTCGCAGCGCGAGTCTTCCTCTGCCTCGCATGGCCGTCGCAAATGACCTTCTTCACCGCGCCCGGCGACCGCCTGACCTTCTCGGCAGCCGACGCCGTCGCTTCGGCGACGCCGCTCGCCTCGCTCAAGCACGGCTCTTTCCCCGGCGCGTCCATCACGGACATGCTGCTCGGCCGCTGCGGAGGTACAATCGGCGAGGTGTCAGCGCTTCTGCTGCTGCTCGGCGGCATTTACCTCATCATCCGCAAGGTGATAAGCTGGCAGATTCCGGTGTCCTTCATAGGCACTGTGGCGCTGGTCACGTTCGCGCTCCCGGCCTCCGGCTTCAGCTCCTCCCGGCTCGACTTCATGCTCTATGAGGTGCTGGCAGGCGGTCTCATCCTCGGTGCGGTCTTTATGGCGACCGACTATGTCACCTCGCCCGTCACGCCCGTGGGACGTCTGATATTCGGCGCAGGCTGCGGACTCATCGTAGTGTTTATCCGCTATTTCGGAGGCTACCCTGAGGGCGTCTCCTTCTCCATCCTGATAATGAACTCGCTGGTCTGGTACATCGAGCGTGTATCGCGTCCGCGGGTGTTCGGAGGTGTAAAAAAACATGCAAAAAAATAAATCCGCATTCTCCGAGTCGCTACGGATGGTGCTGGCGCTGTTTCTCATATGCGCCATCACCGCAGGCGTCGTCGCGGTAGTCAACGCGCAGACGGTCGACAAGATCGCCGAGAACCTTGAGGGCGAGATCCGCGGGTCAATCGAGGGCATGTTCGGCGAGGGCGTCAGCTTCGAAACGCTCGAGAACATCCCCTCCGACGCCGCGGCCATCTACCGCATCACGCGCGATGGTAAGGACAGCTATTGCGTCAACCTCAACTCGTCCGGCTTCGGCGGCGACATAAACATGCTGGTCGCCATCGGCAGCGACGGGGACGTCGTCGGCGTGCGCGTCGTTTCGCACTCCGAGACGCCGGGGCTTGGCAGCCGCGCGGCCGAGGAGGACTTCCTCTCAAGCTTCGTCGGCAAAATATTCGGCGAGGAAGTTGAACACATCGCCGGTGCGACAATCAGCTCGAACGCCGTCAAGAGCGGCGTCGACAAGGCATACAAAATCCTCATCGAGGCAGGACTCCACCCGGAGGTATACACAAAATGAGTATAAAAGGCTTTCTCAAGCAGCTCCGCGGCGGCATAATCGACAACAATCCGGTGCTCATTCAGCTGCTCGGCATGTGCCCGACGCTCGCGACCACAACCTCGGTCAAGAACGCCGTCGGCATGGGGCTTGCCGCCACCGCCGTGCTTATCTGTTCAAACATTCTCATATCGCTTCTGCGCAAATTCATTCCCCAGCAAGTAAGAATAGCCGCCTACATAGTCATAATTTCCGGCTTTGTGACGGCGGTCGAGCTGCTTATCAAGGCGTTTTTCTACGACCTTTACGGCGCGCTCGGTCTGTTCATCCCGCTCATCGTGGTCAACTGCATCATACTTGCGCGTGCCGAGGCGTTCGCCTCCAAAAATCCCGTCCTGCCCAGCGCCGTTGACGGCCTGTCGATGGGACTCGGCTTTACGTTTGCGCTCGTGCTCATCTCGACCGTCCGCGAAATACTCGGCAACGGAACCTTCCTCGGCCTCAAGCTGTTCGGCGACGGCTTCTCGCCTGCTATAATCTTCATTCTGCCGTCCGGCGCGTTCCTGACGCTCGGCTTCATCGTGGCGCTCGTCCAAAAGCTGAGCAACAACGCAAAAGACAAGCAAAACGCCCGCGACGCGGCCGCCGAGCTCGCCGCATCCCATCCCGCTGACGCCGCAGCGTCCGCGGACAGCAACAATAGCGACAAGGAGGAGAGCAAATGACGTTCGGACAGGTACTTCTGATGATGTTCGGCGCTATGATCGTCGAAAACTTCATTTTCTCAAAATTCTACGGCTGCTGCCCCTTCCTCGGCGTCTCCGAAAAGCCCGATACCGCGCTCGGAATGGGCATGGCGGTCACGTTTGTCATCACGCTCTCGAGCGCGGTGACGTGGGCGGTCTACTACCTGCTGCTCGAGCCGTTCGGGCTTGAGTATCTCAAGACAGTGGCGTTCATACTCGTCATCGCGGCGCTTGTGCAGTTCATCGAGATGTTTCTGCGCAAGTTCATTCCCTCGCTTTACACGGCGATGGGCATCTTTCTGCCGCTAATCACGACCAACTGCGCCGTGCTCGGCTCGGCGCTGGTCATAATCCAGAAGGGCTACAACTTCATTGAGTCGGTCTGCTTCGGCTTTGCGGCGGCGCTCGGCTTCACGCTCGCCATCGTGGTGTTTGCCGGTCTGCGCGCCCGTATTGACTACGACGCCGCTCCCCGCTCCTTCCGCGGATTCCCGCTGACCCTCATCGCGGCCGGACTGCTCGCCATGGCGTTCGCCGGCTTCTCGGGCGTCAGCTTCGGTTGAGGAGGTAGAAAAAATGCAGATTTTAATTCCCGTCGCCATACTGGCCGGACTCGGATTGCTGTTCGGCATAGTTTTGGCGATCGCATCACGCGTTTTCGCCGTCAAGGTTGACGAGCGCATCCCGGCGATAACAGAAAAGCTGCCCGGCGCTAACTGCGGCGGCTGCGGTTATTCCGGCTGTGTGGCGCTTGCGGAGGCCATCGTGAGCGGCAAAGCAAGCCCCAACTCCTGCACGGTCGGCGGCAACGAGGTTGCGGCGGCCATCGGCGAGATAATGGGCGTCAAGGTCGAGGCGACCGCCCGCAAGAGAGCGCAGGTCATGTGCTCCGGCACCGGCGAGCTGACGACCAAGAAGTACGTCTACGCCGGCGCGCACGACTGCATTGCGGCTTCCAAGCTGGGCGGCGGCGACAAGCTGTGCCCTGACGGCTGTATCGGACTCGGCACCTGCGCGGGCGCCTGCCCGTTCGACGCGATAAAGGTCATTGACGGCGTCGCCGCGGTCGACTACGACAAATGCCGCGGCTGCGGCGTTTGCGTGGCGGCCTGCCCCAAGCACATAATCAAACTGATCCCCTACGACAGCACTCACTGGGTCGGATGCATGTCCGTCGAGAAGGGTGCGGTGACGCGCAAGCAGTGCCAGGTGGGCTGCATCGGCTGCCATCTGTGCGAGAAAAACTGCCCCGAGAGCGCCATCTCCGTCGACGGTGCGCTCGCGTCGATCGACTACTCTAAATGTGTCGACTGCGGCATCTGCGTCAGCAAGTGCCCGCGCCACATAATCTGGTCCGCCGATACTCAGGACGGCCACCTCACCATCTCCCGCGAGATGCTGGGTAAGTAACGGAGGGAGCCCTTGGGGCGCTGCCCCAAACCCCGCTCAGGGGGCTTTTTTAAAAAAGCCCCCTGAGAACCCGCAAAAACTTTTAGAAACGGGGTTGGCGTGAGGGGGAGGTTCAGGCGACAGCGGCGAAATGGACTCTGCTATTAGATTAGAGTATGGTATAGCATATAGAACAGTTGTTCGTCAATAGGCTTAAGGCTTCACCGCGTAATTCCGATGGTGCAATTGCGCAGTCAGGTTTTTCGTCAGATGAAACAAAAATTCTTGCCTGTAGCGCTGCTACAGGCAAGAATTTTTGTGAAATATGACGAAAAAATGCCCCGCAAGTGTGCCACTCGGGCATTGCGCGGTGATGCCTTAAATTGATTTTTACAAGACTCGCTTTATGCACAGCTGCATAACCGAAATAATATGTTCAATGCTGTCTTTGCAATCGTCTTTCAGCCATTCATTGATGATCGCCATCAGCCCGCTGATATGAAACCGCATCACATATTTCTGATTTTCCGGCGGCACTCCGAATCGGTTTAAGATCGGCATAAATATATGGCAGCTTAATTTCTGATATGCATCGGTCATCCGCAATGCCGAAGCCTGTTCTACGGTAGCCCTAAAAACACGCCGATGCTCCTTGATATAGGTCAAGTACGGCACCAGATACTCCGGTGTGATGAGGTATAATTCGTCAAGCGGACAATCCTGCATCTTTTCCAAGAATTCCACCGTATCGTATGGCATAAATGCAACAAACTCGTCGATGATATGCTGGGTGCTTTCGGTTAATAGGTCACCGATGGTTTCATAA
>CAVIBA010000117.1:0-6074 GCA_963640785.1 Bulleidia sp. | reverse complement strand
TTGTACTCTTTTTTGTCGTAGCAAAGTACATGTGTTAGATGTTTGTTTCAAACTTAGCACTTTCGCGGGTTCGAATCCTACCGGAGGAGAAATGGAGTTGTTTTGTAGTTTTTGCTTTTGGGTGCATCGCGGGTTCAAATCTTCTCCCAACTCCGAGGGATTTATTCTGTAGTCTCCGATTTGTAAACATTCCGTGAAGGCAACAAAAAAGCCGAAAGGGTCGGAACCGTGTCGTGGGTTCAAGTCCTTTCGGCTGTTCAATTCGGTTTCGCTTTTTTTAGAAAATCCCGTTTTCGCGGGTTCAGATCCTTGCGGTCGGAAAAAATCGCAAAATGGATCGGTATTTTTCCGAAAAAAAGCAGGGACGAAAAAACGGGAGAAATCTCTCGAAATCTCCCGTTTTCTCTTGTTTTCTCGTGCGGATCGATTTTGACCACACAACATGGCAGGGGCAGGAGGATTCGAACCCGCGACCCACGGTTTTGGAGACCGGTACTCTACCAGCTGAGCTATACCCCTATTGCCGACTTCGTTATTATAGCACACCTTCGCGCGCTTTTCAAGATGTTTTGCAAAAAAAGTTTTGTTTTTTTCTTTGCCGACGCGAATTATTTGTTGCGGCGCTATTGAAAACACGCACAAATCATGGTATAATGAATGTGTATATCTGTTTGTGAGGAGGTTTTTATAACACAATGAGAAAACTAATCAGCCTTTTGCTCTGCGCCATGGTCGTTCTGACGCTCGTCGCGGCGCTCGCTTCGTGCGCGAATGGCGACGGTAAGGGTAACGACACCACGACTCCGTCCCCCGACTCGCAGTCGCCGACAGACACCACGCCCGACCCCGGCAATACCGGCTCGGATACCACCACCGGCGCTGATGAGGCCGACGACCTCGGCGACATCCGCTTCGAGGGCTCTACCTATGACATTCTCTCCCGCGAGCTGACTGCTTATGAGGTCGAGTCGGGCGACATCTCCGGCGACCTCGTCGGCGATGCCGTGCATTCGCGCAACGTCGCGCTTGAGGAGCGCTTCGGCATCAAAATAAACGTCGTCAAAAAGCCCGGCAACTGGGACAACCGCGATGCCTTTATGGCCTCCGTCAACAACTCCATTATGGCCGGTACGCATGACTACGACCTCGTCATGACTCACTCGGCGTACATCGTCAACCTCGCGCTCAATGGCAGCGGCTACGACCTCTACGAACTCGAGAACCTCGACTTCTCCAAGAAGTGGTGGTGCCGGAAGTACATCGACAACGCCGCCGTCTTCGACCGCGCCTACACCGCCGTGGGCGACATCGGCTACACGCTCTATGAGTACATGGAGTGCGTCTTCTTCAACAAAAAGCTGGCCGAGGACGCCGGCGTGCCCGAGCTTTACCCCATGGTCAAGTCCGGCGAGTGGACGTACGACAAATTCAAGGAGTACTCCATGCTCGTCGGCGAGGATCTCGACGGCAACGGAACCCGCGACTCGCTCGACCGCTACGGTCTCGGCATCAACAACCACGCCTGCCGCATGGCCGTCACCTTCTGGGACGCCAAGCTGACCGTTCTCGGCGCTGACGGGCGCCAGGTCATCAATCTGCCCAACGATAAGTACCTCGCCATATACAACGAGCTCTACTCGCTGGTCTACGACAACCCCGAGAACGTCTTCTTTACGAACGAGGGCTCTAAAATAGAACCACAGATGTTCATGAACGACCAGCTGCTGTTCTTCGTCGAGAAGCTGGGCAACGCCGTGACCATGAAGGACATGACCTCCGAGTACGGCATCGTGCCCTTCCCGAAATACAACGCCGAGCAGGAAAACTACATATCCAGCGCCCGCGACGCGCTTTCCGCCATCCTGGTTGTGAGCGACATCACCGAGCCCGAGATGGTCGGTACCGTCACCGAGGCGATGTGTATGCTCGGCTACCGCGAGATCACGCCCGCCTACTACGAGACGGCGCTCAAGCTCAAGTACCTGGGCGACCCCGATGCCATGGAAATGCTCGACCTCATCCGCGACACCATGACCTTTGACTTCGCCGCGACCTACACCAACGCCATCGGGCTCATTTTCAGCACCGTCGGCGAAAGCATCAGATACAACAAGCCGAACATCACGTCCAACATCAAGGCCCAGGCCAAGATATGGCAGAAGGCGCTTGACCAGCTGTATGAGTCGTTCGCCAAGCTGGATAAATAAAAATCAAAAGGAAAATCAATATGAAACATACCGACATTATTGAGCTGTTCCGCACGCCGGAGCAGTATTACGACAAGCATGTCACCGTCTGCGGCTGGGTGCGCAACCTGCGGGACTCGAGCAACGTCCGCTTTCTCGCTCTCAACGACGGCACCTCGCTCGCGCACATGCAGGTAGTCATCGACAAGACGGCGCTGCCCGCCGAGGCCTACGAGGTGGCGACGACGGTCGGCTGCTCGGTCGCAGTCGAGGGCACCGCGGTCATTCCGGGCGGCGGCAAGGAGAAAATTGAGGTGAGGGCGGAGCGCGTCACGCTGCTCGGCGCCTGCAACCCCGACGAATACCCCATTCAGCCCAAGCGTCACACCATGGAATTCCTGCGCACCTATCCCCACCTGCGCATAAGAACCAATATTTTCAACGCCATGCTGCGCGTCCGCTCGACGCTCGGCGCGGCGATACATGAGTATTTCCAGAGCCACAATTACGTCTACGTCAACACTCCCATCCTGACGGGCAGCGACTGCGAGGGCGCGGGCGAGGTGTTCCGCGTCACGACCCAGCCCTGGGACGCAAGCTACAAGACGGCCGCTGAGTACTACGCCGACGATTTCTTCGGCCGCAAGGCGGGACTTACGGTGTCCGGCCAGCTTGAGGGCGAGGTTGCGGCCATGGCTATGGGCAAGATATACACCTTCGGCCCGACCTTCCGCGCCGAGTACTCCTTCACCGCGCGGCACGCCGCCGAGTTCTGGCAGTGCGAGCCCGAGGTTGCGTTCGCCGAGCTGCCCGACATCATCGAGATTGCCGAGGAGATGATAAAGTTCATTATTTCCCGGGTGATGGAAAAGTGCCCCGACGAGCTGGCGTTTTTCGACAAGTTCGTGCAGAAGGGGCTTATCGACAAGCTGAGAAGCGTGGTTGACAACGAGTTCGCGGTGGTCGACTACACCGAGGCTATCGAGCTGCTCAAAAAGTCGGGCAAGGAATTCGCCTACCCGGTCGAGTGGGGACTTGACCTTCAGACCGAGCACGAGCGGTTTATTGCCGAGGAAATATGCCGTCGGCCGGTGTTCATCACCAACTATCCCAAGGCGATAAAGTCGTTCTACATGAAGCAGAACCCGGACGGCAAGACGGTCGCCGCGACCGACCTGCTCGTACCCGGCGTCGGCGAGATTATCGGCTGCTCCGAGCGCGAGGCTGACTACGACAAGCTGCTCGCGGCCATGAACGAGCGCCACATGAACCTTGACGACTACAAGCACTACCTCGACCTGCGCCGTTTCGGCACAGTCCCTCACAGCGGCTTCGGCCTCGGCTTCGAGCGCATGCTGATGTACATTACGGGAATTGACAACATCAGGGATGTTGAGCTTTATCCGAGATGTGCGAAGGATCTGAAGTGATGGGCTATTGCATATGCATGTATGCTGATTAATTGAATTGTTTTTGCGGTTCTTGCAGGGAAGCCTGCGGGAGCCGCTTTTTATAAAAAGAGTTCTTTGGCCTTGGCGAGCTCTCGCCGTGGAGGCCACCGACGGTGGAGAAGTGTACTTTTCTGCTCGCGGCAGAAAAGTACAGTTCTTAACGTCCCGCGGACGTTATGGCGAGTGCCACCATGGGCAAAGAACTTTCTTAGCATACAGGCATATGCAATAGCACACCTTCGCCCTTGACATACTGCACAACATATGCTATAATAATACCATCAACTTCACCAAACTTACATAAAGGGGGACACACCGAATGAAAATGATTACCGCAATTGTCAACAAGCAGGACGGCGCGTTTGTGTGCAACGCGCTGCGCAGCGACGGTATCGCGTTCACGAAAATCGCGAGCACCGGCGGGTTTCTGCGCGCGGGGAACGTCACGCTGCTCATCGGCGTCGAGGACGACAGACTCGACCACGCGCTCGACGTCATAAGAACCCACTGCTCAACGCGGACTATGCCCATGCCCGTCATATCCGAGGCGCATTCCACTAAAATGAGTCTGCCGCGTACCGCGGAGGTAACTGTCGGCGGCGCGACCGTGTTCGTTACCGACGTGCTCCTCTTCGAAAAAATGTAAGACCCCGCCGCGCAATTCTGACTGCGTAAGTGCTACATTCGCACGCCGCGCGGTGATTGTGCAAACCAAAAGCCCCCGGCGCTCCGCTTTTTGTGGAGCGCCGGGGGTGTTTTGTGGTAGCATTTTGCGGCCGGGGTTTTACTGTCTGCCGCTGTGAGGCTTACTTTTCGGTGGCCTTGTTTTTGCTGCGCTTGCGGCTCTTTACGATGAGGACAATTATCACGACCAGCGCCGCCGCGACGGCAAGCATGATCCCGCCGCAGATCAGTATCTCGATCGGAAGTATGTTGCGCAGGCTGAAGTGCGGCGCTTCGGGCGTGGCCGATGCGCTTAGCGAGAACTCAAGCTCGCCCTCCGGCAGGCCGTCGAGCGACAGCGTGTAGCCGGTCTCGGTTTTCTCAAAGCGCGAGGCGAGTGTCGGCTTGTCGTCTTTGCCCTTGCCGCTCTTACCGTCGGTGGATCCGGCCGCGCCTAAGAGGTAGTAGGGTGTGTTGATGTTGATCTCGAGCGTGCCGAACGAGCGCCAGGTCGCGGCGGGCGAGAGCAGGTAGGTGTAGGAATAGACGGCGGGCGTGTAGCCGTCGTCTATGGCGGGGTACATGGGCGCGGTCACGGTGTTGACTATGCGCTGACCCGGCTCGAGCGTGATGTCGTATTCGTACCAGCGCATGAGGCTGTCGCTGACGTCGAGCAGGCGGTAGGTGTTATGAACTACGCCTTCGCGGCCGCCGTCGGACAGCATACGGTCAATCACGGCGTTGTACCAGTCGTTCTCCGAGACGTCGGAGTCGGCGGGGCGGGCGGAGAGCGCCAGTGTGCGTAGGTTTGTGGTCTCGGTGCCGACGAGCGTCGCCGTGCCAGGCACGACTTCGCTGTCCTCGACGCCGCCGTTCTTGTAGCACGTCCACTCGGGCTCGACGTCGCCGCCGATGAAGTAGATTGTGAAGGTTTCAAGGTCGGACGCCCAGGCGCTCAGGCGGCGGTCGCCGTCCTTCTGCGTGTGCATGCCGGACAGCTCGGGCCAGAAGACGCAGACGCCGCAGTCCTTGGCAAGGTCGAAGGCGATATTGACGGAGCGCACGCTTCTGTCGACGCCCGAGACGCTGTATGTGCGGCAGATGACGGTCTGGTCGGGAAAGAGGAGGGCGTCCTCGCGCGGCGTGTCGGTGAGGCGGCCGAGGTCACGCTCAAGCTCGAACTGACTGCCGTAGCCGTTCAGCGTGTGGCGCACGGTGCGCTCGATGGGCGTGCCGTCGACGGTGACTGTGTACTTCTCCTCGGAGGTGGCGTCGCGGACGTAGTCGGGGCGGGTGCCGAAGGGGAAGAGCAGATGCGCGGTGACGGCCATGTCGGAGGGGTTACGGAAGGTATAGGCGGCGCTGACCGAGGCGGAGTAATCGGTGGCGTCGCCGTCGGAGTAGCTTATGACGGGGAAGGCGGGGATGTTGAAGGTCAGCGCCTCGTGCTCGACGACAACGGGGCACTCGCCGTCGGTAATGACGGCGCCGGTTGCCGTTGTGCCGCGCCAATAGCGCTGTGCGGAGTTTGCTGCGGCGGGTAGCACGAGCAGCGCCGCCGCGAGGGCAAGCGCGAGGACAGCGGGGAGTATTTTACGGTAAAGGTTTTTCATGATGCACCTCCATGAGTATTATAGCCGATTTTGCGGGTATTGTAAAGGGGTTCACCCATTCAGTCGACATTCCGGCGCGGAGGTTTCATTTCCGGGGAAATAATTTTTGATTTTTTGCCCGCGAGGTGGGGAGGGGAAAGAGATTGACAGGCGGGGAGGGG
>CAVIBA010000116.1:1063-6134 GCA_963640785.1 Bulleidia sp. | reverse complement strand
CTCGGTTTCGATCTGCCTGAGCTTTTCGTCGTTGGCCTTGGCGCGGCCTGCCAGCTCCTTCATCTCGGCGAAAATGGGGGCGACATCCTTGCCTTCCTTTTTGTACTGCGGAATCAGCTTTGTCGTCTTGTTCTGCTCGGCCTTAAGCGCCTCTGTCTCGACGATCAGCGCGCGGCGCTCGCCATCCAGACGTATAATTTCGGCGATGTCGTCCGCCGCGTCCTTGCCCTTCGCGGCGAGGCGCCTGACGACGTCATCGGGATGTTCCTTGATATATTTGATGTCCAGCATTGTAATTTACTTCCTTATATTAATATGTATGCGTATTGCATGCGTGCCGCATGCGGATTTTGAGCCCGGCGACACAAAATCAGGCTTCGTCCGCGAAGAATGTCGCGCCGCAGATGGCGGTGAGCAGCGTTTCGAGGTCTTCGTCGCTGTCGAAGGACAGCTCGAGCACCTTCTTTTTGGGCGTGTAAGCGATTTTAGCGCGGCGTCCGAGCGTTTCCTGGAGCTTGCGCTCGAGCTCCTTCATGTAAATTTTGCGGTGATTGACGCCCTCGAGCATGAGTTCGTCGTCGTCATCAGCGGGTTTGAAGGCGTTGAGCTTCTTTATCATGGCCTCAACCTCGCGCACGGACAGCTGTTTGTCGACTATTTTCTGCGCGAGCACGGGCATTGACTCCTTATCGTTGAGTCCGAGCAGCGCTCTTGCGTGCCCCGCAGACAGCTCTCCGGACTTGACCAGCTCCATGACCTCGTCCGGCAGATCGAGCAGTCGCAGCGTATTTGTGATGGCGGAACGGCTTTTTCCGACCTGTTTTGCCACTGCGTCCTGCGTCAGGCCGAACTTATCGATGAGATCCATGTACGCCGCGGCCTCTTCGACGGGGTTGAGGTCTTCGCGCTGAAGGTTCTCGATGAGCGAGATCTGCGCCATTTTGAGCTCGTCTCCGGTCAGTATGACAACGGGAATTTCGTTAAGACCGGCCATTTTTGCGGCTCTCCAGCGTCGCTCGCCCGCGATTATCTCATATTTTCCGGGATACGCGGGGTTTTCGTGCACAATTATCGGCTGAAGAACGCCGTAGGTGGCTATGGAATCGGCCAGCGCCTCAAGTGCCTCGCGTTCAAACTGCTTTCGGGGCTGATCCTTGCGGGGCTCTATGTCGGAAATTTTGAGGGTTGTGCCGGAATCTTTCTTGTCCTCGATGAGGTTATCATCGAACAGCGAATAAAGGTCGCGGCCGAGACCTGACTGTTTTTTGGACATATTTTTCGTTTCCTTTCGTTAATTTAGTCTTCACCGCTCAATTTTGGTGGCGCAAGTGTGCCATTCGGGCATTGTAGCGATGCCTTTGGGATTCACCGCACACTTTTGACGGCAGAATTTGCGTTATTTTCGCCCTGCGCGGCGTCAAGAGTCAGATGCGCGACGACAGCTCCTTCGCCACGTCGAGGTACTCAGCCGAGCCCTTGGAACTCTTGTCGTGGTAGTAGACGGGCATGCCGAAGCCGGGCGCCTCGGACAGCTTGACGTTACGCGAGATGCAGGTTTCGAACAGCTTGTCCGTGTAGTGCTTTTTGAGCTCGGCCATGACCTGCATTGAGAGCAGCAGGCGCTTGTTGTACATGGTGATAAGTATGCCGGTGACGGTCAGCTTGTCGTTGTAGTACTGCTTTATGCGGCTGACGGTTATCATGAGCTGCGACAGACCCTCGAGCGCGTAAAATTCGCACTGCATAGGTATGACAACGCCATCGCTGGCCGACAGCGCGTTGACGGTCAGCATACCGAGCGACGGCGGGCAGTCGATTATGACGTAATCGTAGCTGTCCTTGGCCTGCAGGAGCGCGTTTTTGAGCTCCAGCTGGCTATTATCGGCGTCAAAAAGCTGAAATTCTGCGTTTGCCAGCGTAATATTGGCAGGCAGAAGCGACAGATTGTTGAATTTTGTCTGTATTACGACATCCTCGACCGTCGCTTTCTGCACGAGGACATCCTGTATTGTGAGCTTGAGATTCTTTTTCAATACGCCGACGCCGCTTGTAGCATTGCCCTGAGGGTCGAGGTCGACCAGAAGAACCTTGTAGCCGATTACTCCGAGCGACGCAGCCACATTAACTGCCGACGTCGTTTTGCCGACGCCGCCTTTTTGGTTCGCAAATGAGATTATTTTGCCCATTTTTACCTCCGCTTATGTATATTGAGACGATATTTTGCCCCCCCTATTATACCACATTTCCCCCTTGAGAGCAATACATTTCGCGCATTTTCTTTAATTTTTTCGGGAGGAGACGTCCTCGGGGCTCTGCCCCGACCCCCCGCCAAGGGGGCTTTTTGAAAAAAGCCCCCTTGGAACCCGCAAAACTTTCAAAAAGCGGAAGACTATATAGAGCGAGCACGAACCTCTTGTTTTCGAAAATTTATGCTAAGCAACGCCGGATGCACCAAGCCTCAACGCACGCCACGTCATTTCGGCTATCCACCGCAGGGGTCGGCGTCCCCGACGGTCTGTTTTGACTGAAAAACAAATCCTTCAGCACCACGCAGCTCTGAAAACCACGCAAACGCACGCGTTAAAGCAAAAAATTTGATTATTACGGGATTGTCGATTATTGCATCACCTCTCGATCGTTGTCGAGCCGCTTATAATTATTGTGGACCGTCGAGGACGCCGCTCCCTGCGGCGAAGCTCTTTATCCGGCGGTTTGCCATATCGCGGCGCGGCAGTCCCAATACGCTACCCTGCCGGGCAAACCCTTGAAAAGCGCGCAGGCAGTGACCATAATATGTGTATTGCACAACTATTTTCGCAATTTGCAGGCCTGTTTTGTCGCAAACATGCCGCTTTGACGTTCAAAGCGCCCCACAGATCTCGATTTGGCCTTGTAACCCGCGAATTTTATCGAAAAAGCTGCGCCGCTTTGAAATGTTTCACGTGAAACGCGCGAGGCCTTTTCGCGCTGCTTTTATAAAATATCAGCAACGTTTCACGTGAAACATGATCGAAATCGCAAAACAAATCGTCCTTCAGGGTCGAACGCCTTCAAAACGCCGCGCGTTTCACGTGAAACATATAAGGCAGTCCTCTGAATTACAATAAAATGCTCAAATGGTTGCTCATAAATCCACAAAACCGCCTTTCGGCAGCGTCTCGCTCCGCTCCCGCAGCCTCAAGTTCGCCCTGATTTGCCCCTCTTTCCCGCTAAGCCTCCTCGCGGGCGCGATTAGCCCGCGCAATGTAATCCGCGGCAACCATTGCCATCCGCGCATCCACCCCTCTGCGCCCCCTGTTCACAGCCCCCTCCGCTAACGCGGCGTCGGTCGAAAATCAGCCAGGAATCAGCCGCGCCACAGCCTGTCAGCTTTTAATAAGACCATTCTCGCCGTTTCTGTCGCCAATATTGTTTCACGTGAAGCATACGTATGTGCAAGCTCGTTTCGCGCATCTTGTCGTTTGCCAAGCTCCGCCCAACTATGTTTCACGTGAAACAACGTCCATAAGCCAACGCATCTTATGCCTGCTTTTCGGTCGCTCGCTCTAACGCAAAACGATTCGCGTGAAACACGTCACAAGCCAGCGCGCCTCGTGCTCGCCCCTCCTGATTGCTTTCCACGGCGCAAAATGTTTCACGTGAAACGTGCGGGCAACAGAACCCTAGAGGCGACGCCGTGGTTAATATCTGAAGCTGCCCGTCTGCCAATCCTATCATCCAAAACCCACCAACCTCAAGCCCTCCAATCCACACACGGCTGTCCACGGCCTGTTTGGTTGTTTTACTCCCCGTTTTGCTCCCAAGCGCCGTCAAAAACAGTGCCTCTTTCCGCTTGTCGGAAAGAGGCACTGAATATTTGTTTTGGCCGACCGGACAAAAAGGCGAAAAAGTCATGCTTCGCGGAGGTTTTTAACGACTTTTATGGTGTAAACATAACTTTCGGGTTCCTCGGCACACCGAGTTTCGACCACAATGCCGGAATTTCTGAGAATATCGGCCGCTTTTTCGATGGTATTCGAAAAAATTCGTACGTCGCGGAGGATTCCGGCGCTTATATGCGGGCGTTTGACACTCGCGGGCGGCGCGGCGTGGTCGGTTGACGTGTATTTGATGTACTTTTCGACCAATTGCTCGGCCGCGGAGACGTTCAACTGGTCTTTCGCAATCAGAGATATGAACTTTAGGCGCACACCGGGGTCGTTCAGACGCAAAAGGCAGCGCGCGTGGCGCTCTGTGAGGCCGTTTTCGAGTATTTCCTTCTGCTCGTCGCGCCCGAATTTCAGCAAACGCAGCTTATTTGCCACTGCCGACTGGCTTAGCCCAATGCGATCTGCGACCTGTTGCTGCGTCAGCCCGAAAGTGGTTATCAGCAGCTGAAACGCCTCGGCCTGCTCGAAAATATTGAGGTCATCGCGCAAAAGATTCTCAATTACCGACAATTCAGCAACCCGCATGTCATTTTCACGCAGCAAATAGCACTGAAACGTGTCGAGTCCGGCGAGGATTCCGGCGCGAAAACGGCGCTCGCCGCAGATTATTTCGTACTTTGGCGGCTCTGATTTGGGAACCTGCCGCACGGTTATCGGCTGCAGTATGCCGTACTGACGGATTGAATCAGCGAGACGGTTGAGCGAGTCCGCGTCGAAGCGTTTTCGCGGCTGATAGCGATTCGGGACGATGTTCCCGACCGGAATTGGCGTCAGGACGCCCGGAATTGCCTCTTCGACGGCGGCTGACCGGAAAAAATCGGTCTTTTGCGTGTGATTCGTGTAATTTTCGTGCGTTGCGCGGTCGGATGGGGGCGTTTTTGCGAAATCCGGGCGATGTTTTGCGACCGGAATGAGCGTTGACTGCGTGTTTTGAGCTTGACTGCGCGCCTGATTCTGTGACGGACGCGCCTGATTTTGTGGCTGACTCGCTTGATTCTGCGCCTGACTTTGCGTTGTTATGGTCTGATTCATGATTTTTTGTCCTTTCGTTTTATGTTTTAAGGCTCGCTGTGCAACCGATGGAGCAAATTGGCCCTGATTCAGGGCATTGCGGATGCCTTAAGTGGGGAACACTATCATAT
>CAVIBA010000116.1:0-1053 GCA_963640785.1 Bulleidia sp. | reverse complement strand
GCCATAAAGTGGCCGTTTGGCTTGACAAATGGGAGGCACAGCTCGCACAAAACCGGCAGATTTGCGACCGCCCGCGCCGTTGCGATGTCGAATTTATCGCGGAATTCCGGTCTGAACGCCAGCTCTTCCGCGCGACCGCACACCGGTTTTACGTTGCCGAGCCCCAGCCTGTCGACGCACATTTGTATAAAATTAACCTTTTTCACTGTTGAATCCATGCTCGTTATGCGCAGATCCGGCCTCGTGACGGCCAGCGGAAGCGACGGAAAACCGGCACCGCAACCAATATCTACCACGTTTGCCCCCTTCGGCAGGTGATCCGCGAGCAAAATCGAGTCGATTATGTGCTTGTACACCGCGTCTGCGGGCTGTTTTATGGCCGTCAGATTATATTTTTCGTTCTCTGACAGCAGCAGCTCCAAAAACAAGAACAATTGTTCGCAATTTTCCACAGTGACATTGGCGTTATTCTGCTCCGCTGCCCTCGAGAGCAGGTCGTTGAATTCGGTGAGGTTTATGAGTTCCATGGGAGGCTCCTTATTATACAAAATTGGGGCGATTATACAAAATCGTTTTTTATGAAGAATTTGGTGGGGGGGTATGCAGATGTCCCTGCGGGGGTGTGGGCTATTGCATATGCACGTATGCTTTTAAGAAGAGTTCTTTGGCCACGGGGGCACTCGCCGGAACGTCCGGCGGGGACAGTTTTTTATAAAAATAGTTCTTTGGCCTTAGCAGGCGCACGCCGTGGCGTCCACCGACGGTGGAGAAGTGTACTCGCCGAACGTCGGCGGGACGTGATTTCACTGTACTTTTCTTTCTCTGTTGCATAACAGAAAAGTACACTTCGAAAACATCGGAATTCGCCACGGCGTGCACCCTCGGGGGCAAAGAACCTGTTTGTTAAAAACCGCTTTCCGCCGAACATCCGGCGAGCTTTGCTAAAATCGATTCAAGGCCTCACCACGCAAAGCCCGAGTGGCACACTTGCCGGGCATTTTTCCGTCATATTTCACAAAAATTCTTGTCTGTAGCTCCACTACAGCCTGCGAA
>CAVIBA010000115.1:0-6247 GCA_963640785.1 Bulleidia sp. | reverse complement strand
CTCGGGGCTGGTGGTCGACGCGCTGAACGGCGCGCCGGGCATACATTCAGCGCGTTATTCCGGCGTCGAGGGTCCCGACCGCGACCGCGCCAACAACGAAAAGCTGCTGCGCGAGCTCGAGGGCGTCAGCGTGCGCGACGCGGCGTTTGTCTGCTGCATCGCCTGCGCGTTTCCCGACAGCATGCCTGCGCGCGACTTTACCGTCTACGGTGCGACGCCGGGCGAGATACTGTGCGCGCCGCGCGGCGAAAACGGGTTCGGCTACGACCCGCTCTTCTGGTACGACGACCTTGGCAAAACCTTCGCCGAGATGACGCCCGAGGAGAAAAACAGTTTAAGCCACAGAGCCCGCGCGACAGTCAAGCTCGCGGAGCGCTTTGCAAACATGATAATAGTCGGAGAGTGAAAAATGACATCCAAAATGACATCAAAACAGAGAGCTTACCTCCGCGGGCTTGCCTCGCGCGAGGACACCATTATGCAGATAGGCAAGGGCGGCATCAGCGAGGCGCTGATTTCCACCGTGTCCGATGCGCTCGAGGCGCGCGAGCTGATAAAGCTGCGGGTTCTTGAGAACAGCGACGAGTCGCCGCGCAGCGCGGCCGAGGCGCTTGCCGCGGCCACGGGAGCCGAGGTGGTGACGGTCATCGGCACTAAGTTCGTGCTCTACCGCCGCTCCGAAAATCACCCGCGCATCGAGCTATGATCGACGGAATTGAGCGCGTCGGCGTCTACGGCGGCACGTTCGCGCCGGTGCACAATGGTCACGTCGCGGCGGCGCGCGCGTTTTACGAGCAGATGAAGCTGGACAGAGTGCTCATCATCCCCGACCGCATTCCGCCGCACAAGTCGATAGACCGCGGCGACGACCCCGAAAAACGGCTCGAGATGTGCCGACTGGCGTTCGATTTCGAGGGCGCGTGTGTTTCTGACATCGAGCTGCGCCGCGAGGGCGTCAGCTACACTGTCGACACGCTGCGCGAGCTGAGCGAGCCCTGTCGCAAGCTGTTTCTCCTCTGCGGAACCGACATGATGCTGACCTTCGACGAGTGGCACGAGTTCCGCGAGATATTCAGACTTTGCTGCCCCGTGTATATCAGACGCGAAAACGACACATCACTAAATGAAAAGATAATAGCCAAAAACTCGGAGTATTTTCGAAAATACAACGTCGCGTTCCGCAGAATCATCTCGGATCCCATTGTGATGAACTCGTCGGAAATCCGCGCGGCGGTGCACGAGGGGAGAAGCATTCACGGCATGGTGCCGGATGCGGTTGAGAAGTACATCAAAGAAAACGGGCTTTATGTGTAAATATGATATTACCGACGCGCGGCTTGACCGCCTGCGCGCGGACGTTGAAGGACGGCTGTCGGCGGCGCGGTTCGGGCACACGCTCGGCGTCGAGCGCGCGGCTGTCTGGGCGGGCGAGAGGCTGTGTCCCGACGACGTGCCGATGCTGCGTGCCGCAGCGCTGCTTCACGACGTTACGAAAGAATATTCTTTTGAAAAACAGTTGAAAATCTGCGGCGATTTTGGTATAATATTAAGAGAGGACGAGAAAAATTCCCCCCAGATACTGCACGCGATAACCGCGGCGGCGATTATCCCCTCGGAGTACCCGGAGTTTGACATTCCGGCGCTCGTCGGAGCTGTCCGCTGGCACACGACCGGCCGCGCCGGAATGACGCTGCCGGAGAAAATAATTTTTCTCGCCGACTACATCGAGGACGGCAGAAAATACGATTCCTGCCGTGCTTTGCGCGAGTCGTTCATGCGCGAGCTGTCGGAGGCCTGCGCGGCAGATGCTTCGGTTGCGGCGGCGCCTGAGAATACCGTCTCGCCCGCCGCCCACCGTCTCGCCTGTCTTGACCGCGCCGTGCTCGCCGAGCTGCGCGGAACGCTTCGCTCGCTCGCTGCGCGCAGCCTCCCCGTAAACGCGGACACGCTGAGAGCCGAGGCGTTCATCTCGGCAGAGCTTGGGGAGTGACGGAACATCACAATTCACGACTGCACATCACATATTCATAAAAATCAGCCGACTGCATCTCTGATTTGCACTCTTGAGATGCAACAATGACTTCGGATTACATATCTGCGGCATTGCCGCGACAGAGAGGTATTTATTGTGATCCGAAAAGATTCCGATCGGCTGACGGTCCTCCCGCTGATATTTGCGGTGCTCGTTATTGTATTCGCGTTTTTTGCAACCTACGCCATGGCGCTATATTTTGCTAAGGACGACGACCACACTGTCGAGATTGGCAACGGCGACGCGGCATCGGGAACGGCGCTGCTGACCGCTGGCAAGTCCGATGCGGACGGTAAGTATGTCTTTCTCGCCGCGGGCGAGGACGCCATATCGGGACTGACCGACGTCATACTGCTGGTGTCCATGGACACCGGGGCGGGGACGGTCAGCATAGTCCAGCTGCCGCGCGACACCTACCTGCGCTACACCGAGCGCACCTACAAAAAGCTCAACGGCGCGTCTCACGCGCTCGGCGGCCTGCGTGGGCTTGCCGAGGTGCTGGAGTCGTCGCTCGGCGTGCATGTCGATTACACGCTTGAATTCACGCTTGAGACCTTCTCGCAGCTGGTCGACCTCATCGGCGGCGTGCCCATTACCATCCCCTGCGACATGGATTACGACGACCCCTCGCAGGAGCTGTATATTCACCTGTCGGCGGGCGAACACGTGCTCGGCGGCGCGGAGGCGGTGCAGTTTGTGCGCTTCCGGTCGGGGTATGTGCAGGGCGACATCGGCAGAGTCGACGCGCAGAAGCTGTTTCTCGCGGCACTGGCGCGCCAGGTGACACAGGGAGTCAGCCCGCTGCGGCTCCCGGCCATCATCGGCGCAGTGATAGGGCAGGTCAAGACGGACATGGGCTTTTCCGAATGCCTGAGCTTTGCCCGCGCGGCAATGAAACTCGACACCGCCGACATTGTCATGCTCACACTCCCCGGCCGCGATGCGAGAACGGGCGGCAACAGCGGCGCATGGTATTATATTATGAACAGGGAAGCGACGCGCGAGGTCATGGTGCGCCATTTCGGGCTGCCGGAGGACGCCGAGCTCGACCCCGGACGGCTGTTCACAAACGACGAATACCCCCATTTCGATAAGATATACGACGCCGGTGACATCACCCCGCGTGAGTACCGGGCTGACGATATAAACCAAAACGGTATAGGCATCTACCTTACCGGAGGATGAATCAAAGAAAGGAAGTAAAAAAATGCAAGAGATAATGTCCGATGAAGAATATAAAAAGCTGCCTTCGCTCAAGGACGCTGACCCGCTGGCGCTGGCCGAGGCCATACACGACATACTGTACGACAAGCGCGGCCGCAACATCAAGATACTGAAGGTCGAGAGCCAGACCGTCATCACCGACTACCTTGTGCTGTGCACCGGTACATCGGGAACGCAGGTCCGCGGACTCGCAGACGAGGTCGAGTACAAGACCTCGCTGCGCCACCTGCACCCGACGGGCGTCGAGGGACGCGGCAACAGCTCGTGGATCGCGCTGGACTACGGCACGGTCATGGTTCACATATTCAACCGCGACGCAAGAGATTTCTACAATCTCGATAAGCTCTACGGCGCTACCACGGAGGTTTCCTCCGACGAGGGCGTCGAGGCCAACGAAAATACACAGGAAACGCAGGAAACCGACTCATGAAATACGATTATCTCAGTGTTGAAAAAAAGTGGCAGGACAGATGGGCGGACGCCGGAGTCTTCCATGCGCTTGACGAGAAGGAGTCGGGCGGCAAGCCCAAGTTCTACGCACTTGTTGAGTTTCCCTATCCGAGCGGAGCGGGAATGCACGTAGGACATATCAAGGCTTATTCCGGCCTTGAGGTCATCTCGCGTATGCGCCGCATGCAGGGCTATAACGTGCTCTTCCCGATGGGCTTTGACGCCTTCGGTCTCCCCACCGAGAACTACGCGATAAAGACCGGCATGCACCCGCGCGCCGTCACTGACAAGAACATAGAAAAATTCACACAGCAGCTCAAACGCGTCGGCTACAGCTTTGACTGGCGGCGCGTCATCGACACGACCGAGGAGGACTATTACCGCTGGACACAGTGGATATTCCTCAAAATGTTCGAGGCCGGCCTCGCCTTCCGCGACACCGCGCTGGTCAACTACTGCCCGAGCTGCAAGGTCGTGCTCTCGAACGAGGACTCGCAGGGCGGAAAGTGCGACATCTGCCACAGCGACGTCATGCAGAAGTCCAAGGACGTTTGGTATCTGCGCATAACCAGGTACGCAGACCGCCTGCTCGAGGGACTCAAGGACGTCGACTATCTTCCTAACATAAAGCAGCAGCAGATTAACTGGATCGGCAAGTCGGAGGGCGCGTTCGTCAACTTCGGCATATCCGGTAAGGAGGACAGGCTGCGCGTCTACACCACCCGTCCCGACACGCTGTTCGGCGTGACCTTTATGGTCATGGCTCCCGAGCATCCGCTCATCGACAAGTATGCCGGCGGCATCGCAAACATGGACGATGTCAGGGCCTACCGTGCCGAGTGCGCCAAGAAGACGGAGTTCGAGCGCACACAGCTGGTCAAGGATAAGACCGGCGTCCGTCTTGACGGGCTGTCTGCCATCAACCCGCTGACCGGCAAGGAGATACCCATTTACATCGCCGACTACGTCATGATGGGCTACGGAACCGGCGCAATCATGGCCGTTCCCGCGCACGACGAGCGCGACTGGGCGTTCGCGCGCAAGTTCGGAATCGACGTCGTCGAGGTCATCAAGGGCGGCGATATTGAGAAGGAGGCCTATACCGGCGACGGGGAGATGGTAAACTCCGGCTTCCTCAACGGCTACACAAACAAGAAGGATTCCATCCGCCGCGCGGTCGAGGAGCTTGAGCGCCTTGGCGTCGGAGAGGGCGGAGTTCAGTATAAAATGAAGGACTGGGCCTTCAACCGTCAGCGCTATTGGGGCGAGCCGATACCCATCGTGCACTGCCCGAAGTGCGGTATGGTGCCCGTCCCCTACGAGGAGCTGCCGCTGAAGCTGCCCGAGATGAAGGAGTTCGCTCCGGGTCAGAACGGCGAATCGCCGCTGGCGAGAATCGACTCGTTCGTGCACTGCAAGTGCCCGAAGTGCGGAGGCGACGCCCGCCGCGAGACCGACACTATGCCGCAGTGGGCAGGCTCGTCCTGGTACTTTTTGCGCTACGTCGACCCGCACAACAATAAGTGCTTTGCCGACTACGACAAGCTGAAATACTGGATGCCCGTCGACTGGTACAACGGCGGCATGGAGCACGTCACCCGCCACATGATTTACTCGCGCTTCTGGCATAAGTTCCTCTACGACATCGGCGTTGTGCCGACCGAGGAGCCGTATGCCAAGCGTACCGCGCAGGGCCTGATTCTCGGCCCTGACGGCGAGAAAATGTCAAAGTCCAAGGGCAACGTGGTCGACCCGAACAGCGTCATCGACGCCTACGGAGCCGATGTGCTGAGAACCTACGTCCTCTTCATGGGCGACTATTCGGCCGCCGCGCCGTGGTCGGAGAGCAGCGTCAAGGGCTGCAAGCGCTTCCTGGAGCGCATTGCCGACCTGCCGTCCATGGTGAAGGGAACCGGCGCGACACCCGCGCTCGACTCGTCCTTCCACAAGACGGTCAAAAAGGTGACGGACGATTACAACAGCCTCAAGTTCAATACCGCCATCGCGGCGCTCATGGGACTGCTCAACGAGATTATGGCCTGCGGTCAGCTCACACGCGACGAGCTCGTGACTTTCATCAAGCTGCTCTCACCCGTTGCTCCGCACCTCTGCGAGGAGATCAACGAGGGGCTCGGCAACAAGACGCTGCTCGCCGTCTCGCCGTGGCCGGAATACGACGACAGCAAGACCGTCGACGCGACCATCGAGGTGGCAGTTCAGTTCAACGGCAAGTTGCGCGGAATCGTCATGCTTCCCAAGGACTGCCCGCCCGCCGAGGCCGTCGCCGCGGCATACGCCGACGAAAAAATCGCCGCCATGCTCGAGGGCAAGACCATCGTCAAGGAAATCGCGGTTCCCAACCGCATAATCAATTTCGTCGTTCGCTGACATAAAGCGCCACCGCGCGGTACACGAATTGCACGGTGGTGCCATAAAATGCCCGAGTGAGTTAATTTGTTTCCACCGAAACGAATTTTTGAAAAAATTGTACATTTGTCAATGATGTGAGACCAAAAAGTTAAAAAAATAATTGTTAAGTTA
>CAVIBA010000114.1:0-6327 GCA_963640785.1 Bulleidia sp. | reverse complement strand
GGCGGATGGAATAAAGTGCGCAAAAACCGCTCGCTCTCGGAGCCAGCCCCGAACCCCGCTCATGGAGCTTTTTGAAAAAAGCTCCCCGAGAACCCGCAAAAACTTTCACAAAAAGGGCGGGGCAGAGTCTATTTAACTCGTCCTTTTTAAAAGTTTTCGCCCGCCTTTGGGGAGGCGGCAACCCCCCCATGTGAAATAAATATGATTTTTTTGCGTAACCTCTTGATTTTTGAGCGGAAAGAGATTACAATATAGAGTGAAAAATTTTGTATTCAAAGGAGATTCAAAATGGCACTCGTAACAACAACCGAGATGTTCAAGAAGGCATACGCCGGCGGATACGCCGTGGGCGCCTTCAACATCAACAACATGGAAATAATCCAGGCTATCACCGAAGCGGCAGCTGAGCAGAAGTCCCCCGTTATCCTTCAGGTTTCGGCCGGTGCACGCAAGTACGCAAAGCACGCATACCTCATGGCTCTCGCACGTGCGGCAGCTGAGGACAGCGGCGTTGACTTCGCCCTCCACCTCGACCACGGCGCTGACTTCGACATCTGCAAGTCCTGCATCGACGGCGGCTTCACCTCCGTCATGATCGACGGCTCCAAGCACTCCTTCGAGGACAACATTGCCCTGACCAAGAAGGTCGTTGAGTACGCACACGCTCACGGCGTTGTCGTCGAGGGCGAGCTCGGCAAGCTGGCCGGCATCGAGGACGACGTCCACGTCGCCGCCGAGGATTCCTCCTACACCCGCCCCGAGGAAGTCGAAGAGTTCGTAACCAGAACCGGCGTCGACTCGCTGGCTATTGCTATCGGCACCTCACACGGCGCGTATAAGTTCACCCCCGAGCAGTGCACCCGCAACGCCGAGGGCATCCTCGTTCCGCCCCCTCTCCGCTTCGACATTCTCGAGGAAATCTCCAAGAGACTGCCCGGCTTCCCCATCGTCCTGCACGGCGCTTCCTCCGTTCCGCAGGAGTACGTCAAGGAAATCAACGCGCTCGGCGGCAAAATGCCTGACGCTATCGGCATCCCCGAGGACGAGCTCCGTCACGCCGCAAAGCTGTCCGTCTGCAAGATCAATATCGACTCCGATATCCGCCTCGCTATGACCGCCGCTATCCGCCGCGTGCTCTATAACGATCCCTCCGTCTTTGATCCCCGCGGCTACCTGTCCGTGGCTCGTGACGAGGTCAAGAAAATGGTCACTCATAAGATCGTTGAGGTTCTCGGCTCCAACGGCAAGGCCTGAGTTAAATAAAAGAATAAGTAAGCCCGGCAGGAGTTTTTCGCCCCTGCCGGGTTTCTTGTCGAATATATGTGTATTTGAACAATATTGCAGTTCAAACGGCCTTGCTTTTTAATTATTTTGTTCGAATTGTCCTTTGAAACGAGTGTAAAAAAGTAGTATAATATACTCAATGAATTTGCGGAGGTGACATCATGCAGCAAAGAGTCAGTCACATAATCTGGGGCGAGGGGTATATCGAGTACCGCGACGAGCGCTACGTCCGCGTCGTGTTTGATGACGGCGAGATAGGAACGCGTACGTTTGTCTGGCCGGACGCCTTCGGGCGCTTTCTGCGCTACGAGGACGCCGCCCTGCAAACGAGCGCCGAGGCGCTGCTGCGTGAGTCGGAACAGCGCCAGGTCGATGAGATAGCCGAAGCCAAGGCCGCAGAGGCGCGCCGCGCCGAGGCGGCGCGTGCCCGTGAGTCGGCTGCCAAGGAGGATAGGTCGCTCAAGCGCAAGCGCGCCTTAGCCTACGCGCATGCCCGCAACAAAAAGCTGATGCACTGAGCGCCGCGGTTGCATACGCGTTTGCATCTGTATCCGCGTCCAGATTTACTGAACGCCAGCATAAACGCCCTCGCCCGCTTCCCTGCTCTCACTTGCCCGTCTGACGCATGCAGATGGGCACTATCGCCACAATCGGCGCGTTGCCGTCGCCGATGACGATGCACTTGTACTGCGACTCGGTCCCCTCAAACAAAATCTTGCTCAGCGCCCCGCAGCCCTCGCTGGCTCGGGGCGCTATTTTGCGCAGCTGAAGCGTCACGTTGAGCGTGGTGATGCTGCTCCCCGCCGGAATGCAGATGAGCTGACTGCAATCCGCCGTGTAAAGTACGCCGCCCATCTCACAGTAGGCGGTGTTCTCGGGGTCTACGGATATGTAAGTGAGCGCCGTGCAGGCGGCAAACGCGCCGTCGCCGATTTGAGTGAGACAGGCGGGAAGCTGAACCGCGCTTATCTCGGTGTTTCCTTCGAATGCGCCCGCCGCTATGGCCGTGACGGTCTCGCCGTTCTCGTTGGTGTCGGGCACGATAAGACAGCTGTCGCGGCAGACTCCGATGCCGGTGAGCGTGCAGCTGCCGTCGCCGTTTGAGGTGTAGGTCAGCCCGCGTGAAAAAATGTCGCCGGATACGGGCAGAGCATCCGTCGTGGTTTCGGGTGTGGTCTCGGGCGGGGTCGTGTCGTCGCCGTGGCCGCGGGAGACGCCGCAGGCGGCACAACCGAAGGCGCAGAGAAGCATGAGCGCTACCGCCAGAATAACTTTGAGGTCCTTCATTTTGTTCATCCTTTCCCGGTGCGGCTGTGGATTTTGCCTGTCGGCATCGCCCCACCGACGCCCCGTCGGCTGCGGGGCTTGTCCACATTTTACCATCACATTCCCCGTACGTCAACAAAAACCCTTCGACCCGCCGCACTATATTCCCGCCCACGACGACAAGGCGCCCCACCGTCAGCCGCGAGGACTGACGGTGGGGCGCCTTTTTTGGTGCTTTGCGTCGGAAATTTATTCGCCGAACACCTGCGCGCCGTATATCTTGGCGATAAACTTGGCTATATCGGTGTTCTCGACGGTGGTACCGTTGAAGTAATCGGTGCCGTAGCCGATGGCGTAGACGGGCACGTCGACGTTGGTGTGGTTATCGCTTGTGTACTTGAACTCGCCCTTATCGGTCTTGGTGATACCGCCCGTTTCGTGGTCAGCCGTGACGATAAGCACGCTCTTCGGGTGGCAGAGCGTAAACTCGATGCAGTAGGCGATGATGGAATTGTAGCGCGCGACGCGGCTGGTAGTTCCGTCCATGTCGTTTTTGTGCGAGCGCTTGTCGTTGTCGGCCTCCTCTATCATGGAGAAGTAGCCGCGGTCGCCCTGCGCGATGCCCCACAGCGCGGCGGGGATGTCGTTGACGATGTTGTCGCTGTCCTTGTTGCTGATGGCGTAGTCGACCTGCTTGTTCTTTATCAGCTCGTTGATCTGAGACTGAATCTTGTCGGTGGCTTCACGGTCGTTGACATGCGCAAGGAAGGCGGCAGGCGTTGCGCCGGTGATGTAGTCGGTGGTAAGTATCGCGGTGCGTGCGCCGACGGAATGCGCCAGCTCGCGCACGTTGCGAACGGTATAACCATCATGATTCATTCCGAGGTAACCATTTATCGTTTTAACACCCGAGGAAAGCGCAGTGCCAGCCGCAGCGCTGTCAGTGTACCCTTTCGCGCCCATCATGACCGAGTAGGAATACGTCTTTGCGCTGCCCTGGTTCGGCAGTGTGCGGCCGACAAACTCCTTGATCTTGCCCAGTGCCAGCGCCGCCTCGACGTGGTTGTAGCCCATGCCGTCGCCGATAAGCAGGATAGCGCTGTCTGGCGTCTCGAACCTGAAGGTCTTGGCCGTGCAGGATGTGGGAAGCGTGGTTATGTCAACGCTCGCGTTGACGGTCGGGCTTGTGGCGTAGCTGTTGATGAAATCGCTGACCGCGCCTCCGACCATGTAGCTCTCGCCGTACATGACGATATTGCTGCCGGTCTGCGCGAGCACGTACTGATCCGCGCCCGGCTTTGCCGCCGCGGCGGTTGCCGAGTCGGGGCGGTTGGTCTTGCCGACGAGTATTTCGTGCGAAGACTTCCCGGCGGTGTCGGCCACAGTCTCGAGCCGCACTCCGCCGTAGTAAAACAGATAGTCGGAGAGGTTGGCCGCGGCGGCCGTCGCCAGAACGTCGCCTGCGGGAATGACGATCTTATAGTCCATTATGCTGACTCCGCTGACGGACAGCGTGCCGAGCGGATAGGTGTAGCCCTTGAGGTAGTTAAGGTCGCTCATGACGGAGATGCGCTTGTTTCCCGCGTCGACATACTTCTCAACGAAATAGTCAACGCCCCATGCGGTGGCCTCGTCGCAGCCGCCGAGTATGTAGACGCGCTCACCGGCGTAGACGATGGCGAAATCCTTCTCACGCAGCGTCGACTTTATGCGCTCGGTCTCGGGGCGGTCGCACTCGCCGACCACTATCTCCTTGGCTGTTTCGGGTACGGGCTCGGTGCGCTTGTGCCAGTCGGTGTCTATTTTGACGTTGATGCCGGTCGCCTCAGAGAGCGTGGTGCGGAACGCGGCGGCCGTGCCCGTGAGCTCGGTGCTGCAATTCTCCGGACGTATAATCTTGTATTCCATAACGTTGTTTTCCGCTATGATGACGGGCAGCGCCTGGGCGTCGGTGACGGGCGTCGGGGTAGTCTCGGCAGGCGTTGAGTCGGAACCGGGGGTTCCGGGATCGTCGGGTGTAGCACAGGCGGCGAGCGCGATGCAGGTGAGCACTGCGAGCAGCAGCGCGGTGAATCTTTTGAGCATGTTAGCCTCCTTTCTCGAGTTGGGGTGCCTTGTGGGTTCTGGGGTTTTAGTGCTGTGTGCGGAGCCTTGGCGACGTGCGCGCGGCTCAGTGCTCGAGGCTTTCTATCTTCTCAAGCGTCTTTTGAAGCAGGTTGCGCTGCGACGTTTCCTGCGCCTTAATGAGAGAGGTGATGTCGGTCTTACCGGCGGCGAAGAAGTTGTACACCTGTCCGCTGAAGGCGGTGCCGACTATCTTGTTGACGTAGGAAATGTTGTCGTGGATGATGGTCAGCATCTCGGCGGACTCGGCGTCGGTCGACGACTTGTACTTGAGCGCGTTCTCGTAGTAAGCGGGAATGAGCGCCTCGTCGGAATAGTAGGGGCTGGAGTAGTAGGCCAGCGCCTCGAGCAGAACGCCGGTACGGTCGGTGTCCTTAGTGGTGCTGGGTATCATGATGGAGTGCGGGTTGGGGCTGACCTGGATGTAATTCTCTTGCGCCTCATCCCACTTTGCGATGGGAAGTATGCCGAAGTTGACATCCGACGCGCGCGACTTGGACGCCATGTACAGCGTGTCGACGGTGAACAGCGCATTGTTGTTGATGAACATATTGCGTGCGTCGTCGGTCTTGGAGATAAGGTAGAAATCGGTGTTGCCGAAGGTACTCATCAGCTTCTGGTAGACATTGATAAAGAAATCCTTCTCGTCGAAGCAACAGAAATAGGGATTGCCGTCACTGCCCTGCTTGATTATTTCGGCATTGCAGCCGGTAAGCATGGCCTCGTAGAAGGTGGTTGCGTTGTTGGTAATGCCGACGCGGTCGTTGGTGTTGATGATGCCGTTGCCGTCGTTATCATTGACGGCGACCTTGGCCATCTGCTGCATTTTCTCGATGGTCCAGGCGCCGTTCTTGACCAGCTCGTAAGGGTTCTCGAGGTTGAGTTCGCGGAGAAAATCCTTATTGAAATATGTAGCGCGGGCGTTATCCAGCGCGGTTATGAGGAAGTCGCTGAAGGTATAATAAAGACGTCCGCCGATGGACAGCTTCTCCTGCGCGTTCTGATCCCACCAGGGCATGGCGAGGTCGATGGTGTCGATGCGGTTGAAGTCGAGCGCATAGCCTGCGTTGACCATGCTCATAATGTTTGACAGGTCAACGGTCGCGATGGCGTAGGCATCGTCGCCCGAGCGGATGGTGTTCCGGATGGGGTCGAGGTCGACGTCGGTATCGACGATGGTGATGCCGAAGGTGCTCTCGATAAGGCGGGTGCGGTTATACAGTGCGTCGTTGATGATCTCACCCTGCTGGACGTCGGAGCGGATGGCGTTGGTCGTGTACTTGGTGGAGTCCGCGAAGTCGTTGGCCACGACAAACGAATATCCGGTGTATTTTACGTCCGGAATGTTGGGGGTAAGGCGCTCGAGCGTTGTCTCGCCTTCACCGACAGGCGCAGTCGTGCCGCCGTTCGGCGCATCGGAGTCAGTGCCGGGAGTAGTCGTGCCGGGCGTGTTCTCGGGATTTGTCGCGCACGACGCCATAATCGACGTCAGCATGAACACAGCAAGCAGAGCTACAAGGATTCTTTTCATGAAAATGGTACCATACTTTCAGCCGTATAGGCATATTTTTTCTCATTTTAGCACAAAAATCAGTCCGTGTCAATAACAACTCCGTTTTTTTATCATTTATCCCTGTAGTGTTACAATAGATG
>CAVIBA010000113.1:0-6347 GCA_963640785.1 Bulleidia sp. | reverse complement strand
CACAAATCTCATGCTCGGACTGCCCAATCTGCCCGATCACGACCTCAAGCCCGGCGAAAAAGAGAACAACGAGCCGCTGCGCTACTTCGGCGAGCCGCACAAGTTCGATTTTGAGCCCAAAAATCACGTCGATCTGTGCACCGACCTCGGACTTATCGACTACAAGCGCGGCGTAAAGTTGTCCGGCGCGGGCTTCTGGATTTATTCCGGCATGGGCGCGCGGCTCGAGTGGGCGCTGCTCAACTATTTCATCGACACGCACCTCTCCAACGGCTTCGAGCTGATGCTGGTGCCGCACATGCTGTCCTACGAGTGCGGTCTTACCGCCGGACAGTTCCCCAAGTTCAAGGACGACGTCTACTGGCTTGAGACGGCCGAGGATGAGCGCCACCGCTTCATGCTGCCGACCGCCGAGACCGCGCTGGTCTCGCTGCACCGCGACGAGATACTTGACGAGGCAGAACTTCCCAAGAAATACATCAGTTACACGCCCTGCTTCCGTCGCGAGGCCGGTTCCTACCGCGCAGACGAGCGCGGAATGGTGCGCGGACACCAGTTCAACAAGGTCGAAATGGTGCAGTACACGCTGCCCGAGAAGTCTGACGAGGCGTTCGAGGAGCTGGTGGCCAACGCAGAGAACCTCGTCAAGGGGCTCGGATTCCACTTCCGCACCGTCAAGCTGGCGGCGGGCGACTGCTCGGCCTCCATGGCGCGCACCTACGACATCGAGATCAACATCCCCTCGATGAACGGCTACAAGGAGGTCAGCTCGGTCTCCAACGCGCGCGATTATCAGGCGCGCCGCGGCATGATGAGAGTCCGCCGCAAGGACGGCTCCATCGAGTATCTGCACACGCTCAACGGCTCGGGACTGGCAACCTCGCGCATTCTGCCGGCGCTCGTCGAGCAGAATCAGAACGCCGACGGCAGCGTCACCGTGCCTGAGGTGCTGCGCAAGTACATCGGAGTGGACGTAATTCGCAAGAAATAAGCATTTTTGAGGCTTCACCGTGCAATTCAGATGACACCATAACCCAAAAATAACAAAAAATACATCGAAAGGAGGTCGACTGCTTTGCTCATTAACGCATTAAACCGCATTTTTGTGACTCTTGAGTCCGAACAATCGCTCATTTCCGAGCTGTGGGGGTATCTCAAGGACAAATATTTCACGCCGCACTATGGCGAGTACGAGCACATTCAAGTGGGGACGTCGTCGATGGTGTCCTTTCAGATGATAGTTGTCGCCTTCTTCATCGGCATCAACATCGCGGCAATAATGGCAGTCTTTGACAAGCGCGTGCTCGGCGAATTCGCGCGCAAGCTGATCTGCGAGGAGGCGCTGACGCCCGAGAAGGCCATGACGATCTCAGAGCTGGGATTTTACAAAAACACCGCCGTGCGGTCGAATCTGCGCAGCGGGTCGACGCTCAAACGGGTCGTACGCTGCGTCGAGGAGGAGGAATACAACGCCGCGCTCGACAAAAAACGACAGGAGTTCGAGGCGTCGGGCGGCAAAAACTTCCGCGAGGCGCCCTTCAAAATCGACTTTGAGACGGCGCATTTTTACCTTCCCGAGGACATGAAGTACACGGCCGAGATTAAGTTTAACAAAAAGGGAACAAACTGGCTGACCGTATTCGGCGTATTCGTCGGCTCGTTTGCGCTGATGATAGCGGCGTTCTGGCTGTTTCCGGACATTTTGCAGTTAATTGACAATTTTTTATCTATGTTTTGATTTTAGCCTGTAACAGGTTAAGATAAAATCAATTTTAAGGAGCACTATTATGAAATTTGCATGTGATTATCGCAGGGACGCATGGGGCGCGCTCAAGGGGCAGGCCGGAACGGCGATGCTGGCGCTTATCGTCTTCGGTCTTATCATGGGCGCGACGAGCGCGACGCTTGTCGGCGGAATTCTTCTGGTCGGTCCGATGATGGTAGGTTATTCCATCCTGTGGATCAATCTGTTCCGTCGCGGCTCGATTGATCTGGGCGACATGTTCACCGGCTTCAACAATTTCGGCAACACGCTGGTAATGGGGCTGCTTACGGCCATTTTTGTGTCGCTGTGGTCGTTGCTGTTCGTCATTCCCGGCATTATAGCCTGTTATCGCTACTCGATGGCGCCCTACATACTGGCCGACCATCCCGAGATGGGCGGTTACGAAGCGATTTGCGCGAGCGCGAAGCTGATGAGGGGCAAGAAATGGAGGCTGTTCTGCCTTGATTTCAGCTTTATCGGCTGGCTGATTCTCTGCACGCTGACGTTCGGAATTCTGTATCTGTGGGTCGGCCCCGCGATGCAGGCTGCCCGCGCGTCGTTCTATGAGGATATTAAGGACGAGGTAAAGGCGTAATGTGCGTATTGCTATCAATGAAGTGCGGCAGCACTTCGTTGATGTTGCACGTATGCTGATTGATTAAATTGTTTTTTGCGGTTTCCGCCGGGGAGTCCGGCGGGGGCCGCTTTTTATAAGAAAGTTCTTTGGCTTTGGCAGGACTCGCCGTGAAGGCCACCGACGGTGAAGAAGTGTTCTTTCTCTGCTCGCGGCAGAAAAGTACACTTCTTCACGTCGGAGAATAATCCGGCGGCAGCCCTCGGCCAAAGAACTTTATTAAAAAGCATACATACATATGCAATAGTACATATTGAAAAACCCAAAACATTGTGCTATAATATACCCGACTATAAAACTCAGAAAGGAACCCCAAAAATGACTACTGTACGTGCCGAAATACCTGAGAAATACAAATGGAACCTCGCCGAGATTTATCCTACGGCTGAAGCCTTTGAGGAGGACTTCAAAAAAGCCGAGCAAATGGTCGAGCTCTTCCGCTCGCATGAGACTACCATGCTCAACTCCGCCGCTGCCCTGCTCGCTACCATCAAGGACTACTACGCTATCATGCGCCTGATCGAGAAGCTGCACAGCTTCTCCTCCAACACCTTCAATACCGACACCTCCGTAAACTCCGCGCAGGCGCTCTCCGCACGCGTAATCGACCTGTTCAACCACGCGGCCGCTGCCGCTTACTTCTTCATCCCCGGCCTTACCGGCCTTGACAGTGAAAAGCTCGAGGCCTGGTACGCCGAGCTGCCCGAGCTCGCCGAGTATCGCCGCGACATCAGCGTCGTGCAGCGCTATAAGCCGCACACGCTGTCGCCTGAGTGCGAAAAGCTGCTCGCCGAGATTCAGACCGGCATGGGCGGTCACGACGAGGCTTACAACATCCTCACCGACTGCGATATGACCTTCGGCCGCATCCGCGGCACCGACGGCAAGCCCGTCACGCTCAACGACTCGTCCTACATCCCGCTGGTCAGCTGCTCCGACCGCCGCGTCCGTCGCGCCGCGTTTACCAAGCTCTACGCCGGCTACGAGCAGTTCGGCAACACCATCGCCACCATCATAAACTCCTTCATAAAGGAGAATACAACCCTGGCGCGCGTCCGCAATTTCGGCAGCGCCATCGAGGCCTCAACCTTCAACGACGAGGTCACGCCCGAGATTTACAACAACCTCATCGAGACGGTCGGCAAGAACCTCTCGGTGCTGTTTGAATATTACGACGTCAAGCGCGAGATGCTCGGACTGTCCCAGCTGCACCTCTACGACGTCTACACGCCGCTCGTCTCCGAGTTCGACAGGCGCTACACCTACGAGGAGGCCGTCGACGAGGTGCTTGACGCCGTCAGGATTTTCGGCGCGGAGTATCACGACACGCTTGAGAAGGGTCTGCGCGAGCAGCGCTGGGTCGACGTCTACCCCAACGACCACAAGCGCGGCGGCGCTTATTCCGGCGGCTCCTACGACACCGCGCCCTACATTCTACACAACTTCAACGGCCGCTACGACGACGTCTCGACGCTGGCACACGAGGCCGGTCACTCGATGCACTCCTACATGTCCCGCACCTACAACGACTATCACGCAAGCTCGTACAAGATTTTCGTCGCCGAGGTTGCGTCGACGGTCAACGAGCTGATTCTGGCGCACAAGAAGCTGCGCGAGTCGGAGAGCGACACCGAGAAGCTGTCCGTGCTCAACAACATCATGGAGACGTTCAAGGGCACGCTGTTCAGACAGACCATGTTTGCCGAGTTTGAGCGCGAGCTGTACGCGGCCGTCGAGGCCGGCATACCGCTGACCAAGGAATACATCTGCGAGCACTACTACGCGACGGTCAAGAAATATTTCGGCCCGCGTGTCGTCTGCGACAAGCAGATAGCGGACGAGTGGATGAGAATTCCGCACTTCTACTACAACTTCTACGTTTACAAATACGCGACCTGCATTTCGGCGGCTGCGAGCATAGTCAAGCACATTGAGGAGGAGGGCGAGGCTTACATCGGCAAGTACATTGACTTCCTCAAGTGCGGCGACTCACGCTCGCCGGTTGACAGCCTGAAGGTAGCGGGGATTGATATGAATTCTCCGAAGGTTGTTGAGGATGCGATTGAAGTCTTTGCGGAGACGGTTAAGGAATTTAGAAGAATTTCTGGAAAATAAAATAGGAAGTTAGTTTTAGACTTGGCGAGCGGCTCGCCGTGGCGTCGGCGGGACGTGTTCTAACTGTACTTTTCTGCCGCGAGCAGAAAAGAACACTTAAAACACGTCGGAAACCGTCCACGGCGGCAGCTTGCTAAGACCAAAGAACTCTTCTTAAAAAACTTTTTTAACCCCCAAAAGGAACCTTATGCTCGAAGAACAGTCTCAACAAAAATATATAAAAATGACCGAAACATCGATGTGGCGGCTCATCGCGTCGCTGTCGCTGCCTTCGGTCGTCAGTATGCTTATTACCTCGGTCTATAATATGGCCGATACATATTTCGTCGCCGACCTCGGCGACAGCGCTACAGGCGCGGTCAGCGTCGTGTTCGCGCTTCAATCCATCGTGCAGGCGCTTGGGTACGGCATCGGTATGGGCTGCTCAAGCCTCGTCTCGCGCAGCCTCGGCGAAAAGGATAAACGCTCCGCTGAAAAGTATGCGTCCTCGGCCTTCGCCGCCGCGATTGTGGTCGGTACGCTGCTCATGATAGTCTGCGTCGCCACGCTGCGCCCGACTATGCGCCTGCTCGGCTCGACCGAAACCATCCTGCCCTACGCCTGCGATTACGGCCGCATTATCATGTTCGGCGCGCCGGTCATGTGCTCCTCCTTTGTGCTCAACAACGTCCTGCGCTCTCAGGGCGCCGCTACGCTGTCTATGGTCGGTCTTTGCGCTGGTGGGGTCGTTAATATAGTCCTCGATCCTGTCTTCATTTACGGGTGCAATATGGGCGTCTCCGGGGCGGCGCTGGCGACGGTAATCAGCCAGGGTGTCAGCTTTCTGATACTCGGGTCGTTTTTCCTGACAAAAAGGAGCTTTGTGCGGCTGTCGCCCGGCAGCGTGAGCACCAAGCCCCGCGACTACCTCATGATAGCCAAGACGGGACTTCCGACCATCTTCCGGCAGGGAATGGGCAGCATCGCGACGGCGACGCTTAACATAGTCGTGCGCGGCTACGGCGACGCGGCGATTGCCGCCATCGGCATTGCGAACAAGATTTACATGCTGATACGTAGCATAATTCTCGGCGTCGGGCAGGGCTTTCAGCCCGTTGCGGGCTACAATTTCGGCGCGGGAAAATACGCGCGCGTGCGCAAGTCCTTCACCGTGGCGGTGGTATTCGGAAGTGCGGTGGCGTGTGTCGGAGCGATTGTCATCGGGGTATGGCCGGAGCAGATAATGGCGCTTTTCCGCGACGAGAGCCCAGACGTCATCGCCATCGGCGGCCGGACTCTGCGGTGGATGAGCATATCGCTGCCGGTGTTGGCATATTCGACGTATGTGAATCAGCTGTACCAGAGTCTCGGATACGTCTCCGGGGCGACGTTTTTGGCGTCGTGCAGGCAGGGGATATTTTTCGTTCCGGCGTTGTTTTTGCTGAACGCTGTGCTGGGGCTCAGCGGCGTCGAGGCGACGCAGGCCATAGCCGATGTGGCGACGTGTATTGTGTCGATACCTTTTCAGGTGTGGTTTTATGGGAAGGTTTTGAAGAGGGAATAAAAAATGATTTTTTTGCGGTTCTCACCGGAACGTCCGGTGGGGACCGCTTTCTTTATAATAAGTTCTGAACCCTTGGAAAGGCACGCCGGAACGTCGGCGGTACGTGTTCTAACTGTACTTTTCTGCCGCGAGCAGAAAAGTACAGTTCTTAACGTCGGAGAACTATCCGGCGAGCCTTGCCAAGGACTCAGAACTCCCCTATATATACAATATTATTATATAATATTTTAAGTATTGTACATTTGTCAATGATGTGAGACCAAAAAGTTAAAAAAATAATTGTTAAGTTA
>CAVIBA010000112.1:0-6372 GCA_963640785.1 Bulleidia sp. | reverse complement strand
CTCGGTTTCATAATCCCGTCGATGCCTTTCGCAGAAAGGCAGTTTATAAAAATGGAGGACTGTTTAATAGTGGACCTGTACTGGTCGCGCGATGAAATGGCAATCAGGGAGAGCGACACAAAATACGGACGAATGCTGCATGGTATGTCGTACTCGCTCACGGGCAACCGCGAGGACGCCGAGGAGTGCGTCAGCGATACATACCTCGCCGCGTGGAACAACATGCCGACCGACCGTCCCGATCTGCTCGGCGCTTATCTTTCAAAGATCACGCGCCGCATTTCAATCGACCGTTACCGTCACGAGCACCGCTCGAAACGGGGAGGCGGCAACACGGAGCAGCTGATCGACGAGCTTTACGAATGTATTCCCGGCGGCGAGTCCCCCGCGGATGAGGCGGAGAACGACCGCCTGCGCGAGGTGCTCGACAGATTCCTCGGGGAGCTCACCGAGGATCGCCGCTGTACCTTCGTGCTGCGCTACTTCTGCTCAAAGCCGCTCGACGAAATCGCAAGGCAGACCGGCTTTTCGGTCGGCAAAATCAAAACGCTGCTGCATCGCACCCGCCTCGCGCTGCACGATGTACTCGAAAAGGAGGGCTTGCTGTGAAAAACAAAAGAAACTTGGCAGAACGCCTCTTTGATAACATCGGCGGCATAAACGACCGCTACATCGCCGAGGCGCAGTCGTACCGCGGAGCCTACCGCCGCAGCGTGCGCAACCGTGCCGCTGTCATAGCAATTGCCGCCGTGCTTGCGGTCGTGCTGCTGTTCGGAGCGCTGCCGCTGGCCGTCAGCATCATAATGTCAGGAAACGCGTCCACTCCCGGCGTTGATGACGGGATGGGTGAGAACGTATCCTATTCCTCGCTCTCAGATCTGCTTGTCAGCCACTCGACAGGCATGACTCCTCTCTCCGCCACACCCGACCTCTCGGACGGCACCGCCCGGCTCGTCTGGAGCGTCGACGGCAGGCTGTATTCCGTCGACCTCACAAAGACCGAGCTAAGCGAGCTCACCTCTGACATGCTGCGAAGCCGCGGCGGACAGCCGACGTCGCACACCACGCAGGTGTGGCTATGCTTCGGCGACGGCCGCGTCGTCTCGCCCGAGCTGCGCAACTCGTCCGGAAACATCGGATACGGTACACTTTTCAGCTATTCTGCCGAGATCGAACCGTCCCCGGCGGTAATAAACTGCATCCGAAACATCATTGAAACCTGAACGGAGGATTATCATGAAAAAAACTGTTATATCAATCATTGCAGCGTCTCTCGCGGCGCTTTGCCTTGCCTCCTGCGCGGCACCGTCACCGGATTCCGACTACTACAACGGCGGCTATTATTATGATTACAAGCTGGCCGACTACGGGCTTTCCGCCCAGTCGCCCGACGCCGTCAACGGACAGCCGACCGACGGGCAGAAATTCATCGAGAACCCCTATATAAAGACAGCTGACGAGGCCACGTCCACCTTCTCCGCCGACGTCGACACGGCGTCCTACGCCTACTTCCGCAAGTTGATAAACGAGGGTTGCGGATTTAATGAGCTCAAGGGCTTCGCCGCGGGCTTCCGCACTGAGGAAATGGTCAACTATTTCACCTACAACTACGAGAATCCGGCCGACGGCGAGGTGTTCAGCGTACGTGCCGATATAGTCGACTGCCCGTGGAACCCCGCCGCCTCGCTGCTGCGTCTCGGGCTCAAGGCGCGCGACGCAGCCCCCGCCGCAGGCAACAATCTCGTGTTTCTCATCGACGTTTCAGGCTCGATGAGAAGCGAGGATAAGCTGCCCCTGCTTCAGTCCGCCTTCACCTACCTCACCGAAAACCTCGGCGAGAACGACACTGTTTCCATCGTCACCTACTCGGGGCGCGAGGAGGTCGTGCTCGACGGCTGTGCAGGCAGCAACAAGGCGAGAATCATCTCCGCCGTCAACAGCCTGCGCGCCGACGGCAGCACCAACGGTGAGGCCGGGCTCAAAAAGGCTTATCAGATAGCCGAAAAGCACTTCATCGAGGGCGGCAACAACCGCATTATTATGGCGTCCGACGGCGATCTCAATGTTGGAATGTCGAGCCCTGAGGAGCTTAAGAGCTTTGTCACCGACATGAAGGCCGGCGGCGTATACCTCTCCGTGCTCGGCTTCGGAACCGGCAACTACCGCGACGCCAACATGGAGGCGCTCGCCGACAACGGAAACGGCGTTTACTACTACATCGACGGCGACAGCGAGGCCGAGAAGGTGTTCTGTTCCGATCTCACCTCGACGCTGTACACTGTCGCAGAGGATGTCAAGCTGCAGGTCAGCTTTTCGCCCGCGTTTGTGGAGTCCTACCGTCTCGTCGGCTACGAGAACCGCGTCATGGACAACAAGGATTTTGACAACGACGCCAAGGACGCCGGTGAGGTTGGCGCGGGGCACACGGTCACGGTGTGCTACGAGCTGATACTGACCGACGCCGCGCGCGCCATCATGTCCGGCGCACCCGCGCCCGCCCCCGGAACGTGGCTGACGCTGTCCATGCGCCACAAAGCGCCGGGCGGCACTGTCAGCGAGCTTGACGAATACAGCTTCGGCGCTGAAATCTGCGGCGAGGCGAGCGACGAGATGCGCTTCATCTGCGCTGTCATCGAGACTTCCATGCTGCTGCACGACAGCCGCTACATCTCGAAGGACTCCGGCATCCGGGACATAAACGATGTTCTGAGCCTTCTTGGCAACCACGGGCTTGACGACGTGTACAAGGAGCAGTTTGTGCGTCTTTTGAGTAAAATTGCCGAATGAGAAATAGTGTGTAATTATATTTTACGGTTCCCGCGGGGTTTCCCTGCGGGGATCGATTTTTTTGTGTGGGTGGAGGCGTATTGAATATGCCTGTATACTAAAATAGTTCTGAGCCCTTGGCAGGCTGACGCCGAAACGTTGGCGGCCTCCACGGCGTGCCCCCGCCAAGGCCAAAGAACTTATTCATAAAAAAGCGGCCTCCACCGGAGTTACCGGTGGAAACCGCAAAATCGATTTAATTAATTTAGCATACGGGCATATGCAATAGCCCTCACATCAGCCTCTGAAATACTCCTCCGGTATGCTCTCCGCCATGTGCTGCGCACCGGCAAGACTCGGGTGGAGGTGGTCGCCGCTGTCGTATTCGGGCTGTATCTGCTTGTGATCCGCCTCGTTCCAGACGGCCGCCTCGAAGTCGATTACGCCGTCGCAGGGCGCTGCGGTGCGGATCCACTCGTTGACCTCGCAGCGACGCTCCTCGCGAACGCCGTCGTCGTTCATGCAGCGGGGACACGGCAGTATCGTCGCAAGGTATATCTTCATGCCGTGCTTGTGCGCAGTCTCAATGTACTTCATGTAGCCCTGCTCGATCATCTCGCGCGCCGTCGGCAGCTCGCTCATCGGGCACAGACGGTTCCTCTCGCCGGGGTGAATCAGGTCGTTGATGCCGTGGAGCACAAAGACACGGTCGGCTCCCGCCTGGCAGATGTCGCGTTCAAAGCGCTTGATGCCCGCCTCGCCCCAGTGCTTCTTGATGCGGAATCTGTAATCACGCAGTATGCGCCCGCCGCCGATGCCCTTGCGGATAACGGCGCGGTTGCGTATTCCCATGTCGTAAATGCGGCGCGCCAGACAGTCCGGCCACGGCTGCGCCGTGATGGAGTCGCCGAACGCAATGATGGCACGGCAGTCCTCTGCCGCAAGAAAATCTATGGTGTGAAGCATGACGTAGGGGCCGTTCTCGCCGTATTCCTCGAGCGGGACGCAGGCGTCGGCCGCCCAGTCGCCCTTGCCGTAATACTTCTTGATGTAGTAGCCGTTGTTGGAATGTCCCGTGACCAGCTGCGTCAGGTGGCCGAAGTACATGCTGACGTCAAACTCCTCACCGGCCTTGACGCTGTACGCCACCGGGTCGGACACGGCCGTGCCGCCCGCGGGGACAGTCACGTCGGCCTTGCCGCCGAAGGTGACGGCGACGTTGGTCTCGGGATCAATGTACTCGCCCGACGTTCTGCGCGCGACGTAAACCTTGTCGATAACGGCGTCCTCGGTGCCGTACTGGTTGGAAAAGTGAAGGCGGAGCGCCTCGCCGTCCATCGTGGGGAAAATGACATAGCGGAAGGTCTGATCCTTGATATAGTCGGCGTGGTTCTGGCAGATGTAGGAAATCGACGCGCCCCAGCCGGCGACCCATTTTTTGTTTTCCATAGTAAGCTCCTGTTTATCTCATATTGGTGTTGGTGGATTTCAGAATAACGTCGTGATAGCCGCCCTCGACAATGCTCGTGGAGGACACCAGCGTCATGCGGGCGTTCTTTTGCAGATCAGGGATGTTGGTCACGCCGCAGTTGCACATTGTGGACTTGACCTTGTGCAGGCTGCGCGCGACGTTGTCACGCAGCGAGCCGGCGTAGACGACGTAAGAGTCGACGCCCTCCTCGAAGGCAAGGCCGTTCTTGCCGCCGAGGTCGTAGCGCTGCCAGTTGCGCGCGCGGTTTGAGCCCTCACCCCAGTACTCCTTGACGTAGGTGCCATTGACAAACAGCTTGTTTGTCGGGCTCTCGTCGAAGCGGGCGAAGTAGCGGCCGAGCATCATGAAGTCGGCTCCCATTGCGAGCGCCAACGTCATGTGGTAGTCGTGAACTATGCCGCCGTCCGAGCAGATCGGGACGTAAATGCCGGTATCGCGGAAGTATTCGTCGCGTGCCGCCGCAACCTCGATCAGCGCGGTAGCCTGTCCACGGCCTATTCCCTTCTGCTCACGCGTAATGCAGATAGAGCCGCCGCCGATTCCGACCTTGACGAAATCCGCACCCGCGCGTGCAAGGAAGAGGAAACCGTCGCGGTCAACGACGTTTCCTGCACCCACCTTGACGCTGTCGCCGTACTTTTCGCGGATAAAGGCCAGCGTCTTTGCCTGCCAGCAGGTGTGGCCCTCGGACGAGTCGATGCACAGCACGTCCGCGCCCGCCTCGACCAGCGCCGGGACGCGCTCGGCGTAGTCCTTGGTGTTGATGCCCGCGCCGACCATGTAGCGCTTCTGCGCGTCGAGCATTTCCTGCGGGTTTTCCTTGTGCTGCGAGTAGTCCTTGCGGAACACAAGGTGGACGAGGTGTCCGTCGGCGTTCACGATAGGCAGCTGGTTGAGCTTGTGCTCCCAGATTATGTCGTTGGCTTCCTTAAGGGTGGTGCCCTCCGGCGCGGTGATAAGGCGCTCGAGGGGCGTCATGAATTCGCTGATTCTGAGCTCCTGCGGCATACGCGAGACGCGGTAGTCGCGCCCGGTGACGATACCGAGCAGCTTACCGTTGCTGCTGCCGTCGTCGGTGATGGCGACGGTATTGTGCCCCGTGCGCTCGACCAGCTCGAGCACGTCGGTGAGCGTGTTGTCGGGGCGAAGGTTGGAATCGCTGACGACGAACCCGGCCTTGTACGCCTTAACTCGCACCACCATAGCGGCCTCCGCCTCAATGGACTGCGAGCCATAAATAAAGGACAGTCCGCCCTCGCGCGCCAGAGCGACTGCCAGCTTATCGTCGGAAACCGACTGCATAATGGCCGATACCATGGGTATATTGAGACAAATAGACGACTCCTCGCCCGCATTGAACTTCACCAGCGGCGTGCGCAGTGAAACATTCGCAGGGGTGCAGTCCTCCGAGGTATAGCCGGGAATAAGCAGATATTCGCTGAAGGTGTGGGACGGTTCGGAATAATAGAAAGCCATAGTCTCCTCCACTTTATCAATAATATTTGTACTATTATATAACAAATCCTCGCGTTTTGCAAGAGCAATGTGCGTTTTGTCAAAAAATCTGCCTTTTATACGGACTAATAAAACAAATCACTTGGCGTATTTGGTGTTTTTGGTGGTGGGACGGGGGACTCTGAACCACGCTTCGGCTCTCGGATGGTGGAAAACGATTGTACGGCGAAGATTCTCGCCGAAACCGGCGTTTTGCGGAGGCAAAACGCCGGGGGTTCTCGTAACCAACGTCTCAATCAAAACAGAAAGAGGAGTCACAAGACTCCTCTTTCTGTTTTGGTGGAGCGTAGGGGATTCGAACCCCTGACCCCAACACTGCCAGTGTTGTGCGCTACCAACTGCGCTAACGCCCCGGGCGCAGGTAAACCTGCTGGTGGAGACAGTGGGGCTCGAACCTACGACCTCACGGATGTGAACCGTGCGCTCTGACCAACTGAGCTATGCCTCCGTGCTACGTCGCGGTGCCTCACCGCTCGTACCCGTGTATTATAGCACAAACTCGTGGCGATTGCAATAGCTATTTTAACTTTTTTTGAAAAAAATCTGTACATTTGTCAATGATGTGAGACCAAAAAGTTAAAAAAATAATTGTTAAGTTA
>CAVIBA010000111.1:0-6432 GCA_963640785.1 Bulleidia sp. | reverse complement strand
TCACTTTTTCTATATCTTTTTTATTTTTCAGTCTCACATCTATTGTAACACTACAAAATTATTGTTAAAAAATTGTCCAATCGGCTTGCAATTTGGCCAAAAATGTGATATGATTTATAGGAGGTGCTTTGCGCGCTGACGGGCTTGAGCCCGTTTTTGGCGAGCAGACACCCGTTTCAATGCATGACAAAAAATAAATATGAAAGAGAGATTGACGATATGGAATATCGCATCGAACACGACTCCATGGGCGAGGTCAAAGTACCCGCCGACAAGTATTGGGCTGCACAGACTGAGCGTAGCCACGAAAACTTCAAGATTGGTGTGGGTATCGAGACCATGCCTCGCGAAATCATCCATGCTTTCGGCATACTCAAAAAGGCCGCTGCGATTGCCAACCATGCCCTGAAGCCCGAGAAGATGACCGACGCTAAGCTGACTGCTGTTTCCGCCGCTTGCGACGAGGTTATTTCCGGCCAGCTCAATGAGCACTTCCCGTTGGTCGTGTGGCAGACCGGCTCCGGCACACAGTCCAATATGAACGCCAACGAGGTCATTGCCAACCGTGCGAATGAGATCGCAGGCGAGAAGCTGTGCCATCCCAACGACGATATCAATATGAGTCAGTCCTCCAACGATACATTCCCGACCGCTATGCACATCAGTGCCGTTCTCGTGCTCGAGGACAAGGTCATTCCTGCAGTTGAGGAGCTTATCGCTACATTCAAGCGCCTTGAGGCCGAGAACGAGGGCATCGTCAAGAGCGGTCGTACCCACCTTCAGGACGCTACTCCCATCAAGTTCTCCCAGGAAATCAGCGGCTGGAGATCCTCCCTTGAGAAGGACGTCGCCCTGATTAAGCTGGCTATCACCCCTCTCTATCAGCTCGCACTCGGCGGCACCGCAGTCGGTACCGGCCTGAACGCGCCCAAGGGCTTTGACACCGCCGTTGCCGACGCAGTCGCACAGCTGACCGGCAAGCCCTTCGTCACCGCCGAGAACAAGTTCCACGCTCTGACCTCCAAGGACGAGCTGGTGTTCGCTCACGGCGCGCTCAAGGCTCTCGCTGCTGACATGATGAAGATTGCAAACGATATTCGTTGGCTGGCAAGCGGTCCGCGTCTCGGTCTCGGCGAGATTCACATTCCCGAGAACGAGCCCGGCTCCTCCATCATGCCCGGTAAGGTCAACCCCACTCAGTGCGAGGCCGTTACCATGGTCGCTGTTCAGGTCATGGGCAACGACGTGGCCGTCGGCATGGCTGCATCTCAGGGTAACTTCGAGCTGAACGTTTTCATGCCTGTCTGCATCTACAACTTCCTGCAGTCCGCACGTCTTCTGGCTGAGTCCATCATTTCCTTCGACGTCAACTGCGCTGTCGGCATCACCGCCAACAAGGACAAGATGTACAACAACCTGCACAACTCGCTCATGCTCGTCACCGCGCTGAACCCTTACATCGGTTACGAGAACGCCGCGAAGACCGTCAAGCTGGCCTTCAAGGAGAACATTTCGCTCAAGGACGCCTGCGTCAAGCTGGGCTTCCTCACTGCTGAGAGATTCGACGAGGTGTTCCATCCCGAGCAGATGGCATAACTAAAAGGGAAGGGTCATTCAAATGACATACAGTTACTATCCCGGATGTACTCTTAAGACCAAAGCGAAGGAACTCGATCGCTACGCCCGTCTGTCGGCGGAAAAGCTGGGGATTGGGCTTGCCGAGCTACCCGAGTGGCAGTGCTGCGGCGGAGTATATCCGTTGGCTCATGACGAGATAGCTACCAAGCTGTCGTCCGTCAGAGCGTTGATGGCGGCTCGTGACGAGGACGGAGTGCTGGTAACGCTGTGCTCCGCCTGTCACAACGTCATAAAACAGGTCAACCGGGACATGGCCGGGGACGAGTACATCGCTACCCGCGTCAACAACTATCTCGGTTCCGATTATCATGGCGAGACCAAGGTTGTCCACTATCTCGAGCTGCTGCGCGATACGGTCGGTTTTGACCGTCTGCGCGAGCTTGTGGTAAACCCGCTTACCGGCAAGAAGATCGGCGCTTACTACGGATGCCTTCTGCTTCGTCCCTCCAAGGTCATGCAGATGGACAATCCCGAGAACCCAAAAATTCTCGAGGACTTCATCCGAGCTATCGGCGCAGAGCCGGTGATCTATGCCAAGCGCAATGAGTGCTGCGGCGGCTATCTGACGCTCGAGGACAAGGCTCAGGCGTCCAAGAACGCCGACGCGGTGATTGAAAACGCGGCCTCACACGGAGCCGAGTTGCTTGTCACCGCCTGCCCGCTCTGCCGCTACAACCTCAACGCCTGCGGCAGTGACGTGCCTGTAATCTATTTCACCGAGCTGTTGACCGAGGCACTCGGATTAAAGGAGAATCAGTGATGAGTGAAAAGGTCACAAAGGAGGATATACTCCGCATCAGCGGCGTGAATCCGCTGAAGTGTATGCGCTGCGGTAAGTGCTCAGGTACCTGCCCGGCGTATGATGAGATGAGCTATCATCCGCATCAGTTCGTCTACATGGTCGAGCGCGGCGCGATAGACAAGCTCATGGAGGACAACTCGATATACCGTTGCCTTACCTGCTTCGCCTGCGTCGAGCGCTGCCCGCGCCAGGTCGAACCGGCAAAGCTGGTTGAGGCCGTTCGTCTGGCCTGCATACGTCGTCAGGGCGCGAACCACATGACCGCCGACGACCTGCCCGGACGTCTCGACCCCGAACTGCCTCAGCAGGCAATAGTCAGCGCTTACAGAAAGTATTCCAAGTAAAGGAGAAAAGCAATGCAAAGAATAGGCGTGTTCGTATGCTGGTGCGGAAGCAACATCGCTGCCACGGTTGACGTGAAGGCGGTTGCCGAAGCGGCTAAAAATGAGCCGGGCGTGGTTTTCTCCGCTGACTACCAGTATATGTGCTCTCAGTCGGGTCAGCAGCTTGTTATTGACTCGATTAAGAAATATGCACTGACAGGAGTGGTCATCTGCTCCTGCTCGCCACGTATGCACGAGGCAACATTCCGCAAGGCTGCGGCCTCTGCGGGACTCAACCCCTACATGGTAGAGGTTGCAAACATCCGCGAGCAGTGCTCGTGGATTCACAAGGATAAGCTGTCCGGTACGGAAAAGGCAATAATCCTCGCACGTGCCGCAATTGCAAAGGTGACGCTCAACGCGCCGCTGTCTGCGGGACAGTCTCCTGTTACAAAGCGCGCTCTGGTCATCGGAGGCGGTATCGCGGGCATTCAGACCGCGCTCGACATCGCCGACGCCGGATTTGAGGTGGACATCGTTGAAAAGCAGCCCACCATCGGCGGTAAGATGGCTCAGATCGATAAAACCTTCCCGACGCTGGACTGCGCGGCCTGCATACTGACCCCTAAGATGGTCGACGTTGCGCAGAACGAAAAGATACATATCTATTCGTACAGCGAAGTGACGGCTGTCAAGGGCTTCGTCGGCAACTTCAACGTTACCATCAAGCGCAAGGCGAGATACGTCAATGAGGACATATGCACCGGCTGCGGACTCTGCACCGAGAAGTGCCCTCAGAAGAAGGTTCCCAACGAGTTCAACATGGGCATGGACAACCGCCGCGCCATCTACATTCCGTTCGCACAGGCAGTGCCGAAGGTCGCAACTATCGACCCTGACTACTGCAACATGCTCAAGAACGGTAAGTGCGGCGTCTGCGCCAAGGTTTGCTCGGCGGGCGCTATCGATTACAACGCCAAGGACGAGTATATCGACGTTCAGTACGGCGCGATTGTTGCCGCGACCGGCTTCAATCCCATTAAGGTTGACGCTTATGACGAGTTCGCGTACTCGCAGAGCCCCGACGTTGTAACGTCGCTCGAGTACGAGCGTCTTATGAACGCCGCAGGCCCCACAGCCGGTACGCTGCTGCGTCCGTCCGACGGAAAGCACCCGCACACCATTGTGTTCGTGCAGTGCGTCGGCTCGCGTGAGTCGGGCGATTCCTCAAAGTGCGGCAAGCCGTATTGCTCCAAGATCTGCTGCATGTACACCGCAAAGCATGCCATGCTGACGCGCGAAAAGTATCCCGATACTGACGTTTATGTGTTCTACATCGACGTCCGTACCCCAGGAAAGAACTTCGACGAGTTCTACCGCAGAGCGGTTGAACAGTACGGCGTTCATTATATCAAGGGAATGGTCGGTAAGGTCGTTCCCGAGGGCGGTAAGCTCAAGGTGCAGGCGTCCGACCTGCTCGCAGGCGAGCAGCTGCACATCGACGCCGATATGGTGGTTCTTGCCGCCGCTATCGAGCCCGATAAGACGGCGCGCCCGCTCGCAACACTGCTCACCGCAAGCATGGACACCAACGACTTCTTTACCGAGGCTCACCCCAAGTTGCGTCCTGTGGAAAGCCCCACAGCGGGTGTTTTCCTGTCCGGATGCTGCCAGGGTCCCAAGGATATTCCCGAGACCGTCGCACAGGCGGGAGCCGCTGCAGCAAAGGTCATCGGTCTGCTTGCCAAGGACAGCCTGACCTGCAACCCCTGCGTCGCACATCCCGACGAGCTTATGTGCTCCGGCTGCTCGCAGTGTGAAAAGGTCTGCCCCTACGGCGCTATCACCTACATCGACAAGGAATTCCGTATGCCCGACCGTACCACGAGACTGCGCCGCGTAGCGCAAGTCAACGAGGCCGTCTGCCAGGGCTGCGGCGCCTGCACTGTCACTTGCCCGTCCGGTGCTATGGATCTTAAGGGCTTCTCTAACAAACAGATCATGGCGGAGGTAGACGCGATATGTCGGTAAATGAAACCTTCAAGCCCAAAATTGTGGCTTTCTGCTGTAACTGGTGCTCCTATGCGGGCGCCGACCTTGCCGGTACCAACCGTCTGACGTACCCCGCTGACGTGAAGATTATACGTGTGCCGTGTTCCTGCCGCGTGAATCCCATGTTTGTTCTGCGTGCGTTCGGTCGCGGAGCCGACGGCGTTATTATCTGCGGCTGTCACCCCGGTGACTGCCATTACACCTCGGGCAACTACTATGCCCGCCGCCGTATGACACTGCTGTTCTCGATGTTGGATTACCTCGGCATTGAGTGCGAGCGCACGAGAGTTGAGTGGGTGTCCGCGGCCGAGGGCGCTAAGTTCGCCGAAACAATGAACGACTTTGTGGCCGCCGTCACAAAGCTCGGTGAAAACAAGAGACTGGAGGACCTGAGATGCAAGATGCAATGAAAAAGTGCGCTGTCGCTCTGCTTGAGAGCGGTCAGGTCAACCGTGTGCTCGGCTGGGTCGCGGGCGAGTTCTGCTACGACGTGACTCCTGCCGTGTTTACAAGCAAGGATGAGATCGAAAACAATCTCATCTACACCCCCTTCTGTGGCGCTAACCTGTCAAAGTACCTCGTCAAGGAAACGCTTAAGGAGGGAAAGGTGCTCGTCTTCCTCAAGCCCTGTGACACTTACAGCTTCAACCAGCTGCTCAGCGAGCACAGAGTCAACCGTGAGAAGGTCTACGTCGTTGGCGTACCCTGCGACGGTATGGCTGACGTCGAGCGCCTGAGAGCCGCCGAAATCACCGGCATCAAGAGCGTCGCCTTTGACGGCGATCATGTCACCGTCGACACGATTTACGGCACGCGCGAGGCCAACAAGGCCGATGTGCTGGCCGGTCGCTGCGCCGACTGCAAGTCGCACAAGCATGTCGCTTACGACGAGCTTCTTGGCGAGGACGGTGAGGTTCTCGATAACCACCGCTTCGACATGGTTGCAAAGCTCGAGAGCATGAGCGCGGATGAGCGCTTTGCATTCTGGCGCGGCGAGCTGTCGCGCTGCATAAGATGCAACGCCTGCCGCAACGTCTGCCCGGCCTGCACCTGCGAGAAGTGCGTGTTCGACAATGCTGAATCCGGCGTTGAAAACAAGGCCGCGGCTGACAGCTTTGAAGAGAATATGTTCCATATTATAAGAGCGTTCCACGTCGCCGGTCGCTGCACCGACTGCGGAGAGTGCTCCCGCGTCTGCCCCGAGCATATCCCGCTTCACCTGCTCAACCGTAAGTTCATCAAGGACATCAACGAGCTTTACGGTGATTATCAGGCCGGTGATACGGTCAACGAGCGCGGCCCGCTGGTAAGCTACACCACCTCGGATGCCAATCCCTCGGTCGTCAACGAAAGGGGGAACAGATAATGCTTAAATTACAGAAATCGCGCCTGAACGAGCTGTTCGCAGCCATCGCGGCGGATGCCGTGCTTTATCTGCCTGTCGACGTTGAGAACGGCGGTGCACGCTATGAGGTCTGGAAGGACGGCGCTGTGCTGTCCGAGGCGCTCAATACCCGCCGCAGCGCTAAGGATTTCTTCTTCCCGCAGACGGAGGATCTGGTCAAGTTCAAGGTGGACGGCCAGAATATCGAGGTTATCGACCCGCGCAAGCCCTCC
>CAVIBA010000110.1:0-6597 GCA_963640785.1 Bulleidia sp. | reverse complement strand
TCACTTTTTCTATATCTTTTTTATTTTTCAGTCTCACATCTATTGTAACACTACAGTCAATAAAAAGTTCGCGTCTCGCCCGTATTGACAACGAAAAACGGAAATGATAAAATATACATAACTACAAAAGGCTCCGCCGCGCAACCGGAGAATGCGTGGCGGAGCCACCCGGAGGTCAATATGGAGCTTCTCTACTTTTTCGAGAGCATACGCACACCGTTTCTGGACGCCATAATGCTCGCCCTGACCGTTCTCGGAAGCGAGACGGCTTTTCTTGTGCTCGCGCTGCTGCTTTTCTGGTGCGTCGACAAAACGCGCGGCTACCTTGTGCTCAGCGTCGGACTTGTCGGCACGGTCATAAACCTTGCGCTCAAGCTGCTGTTCCGCATTCCCCGCCCATGGATACTCGACCCCGACTTCACGATAGTCGAGGGCGCGCGCGCCGGTGCGACCGGCTACTCCTTCCCCTCGGGCCACACGCAGAACTCGGTCGGAACGTTCGGCAGCGTTGCGGCGACGACAGCGCGGCGCTGGGTTCGTGCGGTCTGCATTGCGCTGCTGTTGCTCGTGCCGCTCTCGCGAATGTACCTCGGCGTGCACACGCCGCTTGACGTCGGAGTGTCGTTTGCCATCGCGCTGGCGCTGGTGGCGGTCGGCGTACCGCTTATGAGGTGGTTTGACCGACACGAGGATAAGCTGATATACCTCTTCATCTCCATGCTCGCACTGACGGTCATATACACGCTCTTCGTCGAGCTCTATCGCTTCCCCGCCGACCTCGACGCGGAAAACTATATGTTCGGCCGCAAAAACGCCTACTCGCTCCTCGGAGCCACGCTTGGTATGTGCATAGCGCACCCTCTCGAACGGCGGTACGTCAGCTATACGACGCAGGCCGTGTGGTGGGTTCAGGCAATAAAGCTCGCGGGCGGTCTCGCGCTCACAATCGGACTGAAATCCGGACTCAAATGGCTGCTCGCGCTGATATTCGGCGCTGACTTCCTGCCCGCAAACGCCATACGCTACGCCGCGCTCATTCTCTTCGCCGCACTTGTGTGGCCGATGACGTTCCGGCCGCTCTGCCGCCTCGCCGGGAAAGGAGACAGATCATGAAGGCCTCACGAATAGTCGCGTTCGCGCTTTGCGTAATGCTCGCCGCCATGTCTGTCGTGATAATTGTCGGCGCCGCGGACGACCTCATCACCCTCGCCCGTCAGGCGTCCGACAGCGGGAACCCCGACAGCACCGACGCCCCCGACAGGCCCGACGATCCCGACGCAAAACCGCACCCCCAGGCTCCCATCGCCGAGGCCATCGCGGCGGTGCTGTACGGCGTGATATTCATCGTCTGCCTAATTGTCTGCCTCTCGGGCATTATCTGCTCGCTCGTCAACGTCGTAAAGCCCTGCGCGGTCGGCTGGATGCGCAAAATTTCAATCTGCGCGCTCGCAGTCAACAGCCTCGCGCTGCTGCTCGTCGTGATTGACATAATTGTGCGCTAAAAAAGGAAAAAGCACACTGAAATTCAGTGTGCTTTTTTATGGAGCTGGTAATCAGAATCGAACTGATGACCTCATCCTTACCAAGGATGTGCTCTACCGACTGAGCCATACCAGCAACAGTCGATATTATAGCAGACAGTCGGGAATTTGTCAATAGCTTTTGCAAAATTTTTTCAGAAATTTTGTCGAGCCTGCGGCGCGTGCCTTGCGCGCAAAAAATTTGCCGCAACCGCTTGACAAAGCGCCTCCGCTGTGTTATACTAGCGTAAACTCAATGACGAAGACCAGTAAGCGAGGTCGACTGCGCACAGAGAGCGGACGGTTGGTGCGAGTCCGCGGCAGAGCCTGCCCAAGTCACTTCCGAGAGGTGGCGGTGATAAGCCGCTGACGGCGGCCCCGTTAGAGGCCATGACGGTGTATTGCCGTCACAGAGTGTGCGCCGAGGCGCAAAATCAGGTGGTACCGCGTACTCCACGTCCTGATACGGATGTGGGGATTTTTTGTTTTTAAGGAGTCTGTTATGTCCATCAAAAAAAGAATTGCAATATTGATTTTTTCCGTTCTCCTCTGCCTGCCGCTGCTCGCGGCCTGTGCGCAGCCCGAAGACGGCGGCCACGGCACGACGTCCCCGTCCCCTGCCCCCTCTGACCCCGCTGCAACCACAACTCCGGACACCGACTCCGAACCGCTCACGCTGGTCTCCGACGGCAAGCCGCAGTACACCATCGTGCGCCCCGAGAAGGCAGACCAGTCCGAAATAGATGCCGCCATCGCGATAAATCAGGCGATAAAGCAGTTCTGCGGCTCACAGTTCAAAATCACGACCGATTGGGAGCGCAATCCCGTCGTCGACAGCGAGATATGCATCGGCTCGCTCACACGCAGCGGCAGCTACTACCAGTTCTCGACCGACGGCCTCGGGACAAACGAATTCCGCGTCGCCGTGCGCGGCACACGCCTGATTCTTATTGGTGCGACTACCTACGGAACAGCGCAGGCCGCCGAGTGGTTTATTTCAAATTATATTGAAAAGGCCGCTGACAGATCCACACTGACCGTCCCCGCAAGCCTCGACTACACCGGCAGCTTCGAGCTGCCCACCGGCCTGCGCATAATGACGCAGAACCTTCTGGCCACCGATGAGGAATACGAGGGCTACGCCAAAGACCCGGCCTTCGCCGCGAAAATGACCGCCAAGCTGTCCGAACACACGATAGCCAGGCGCGCCCCGCGCGTGCTGTCGCTTATCGAGACCTACAAACCCGACTCGCTCGGCGTGCAGGAGTGCAGCAAGAACTGGCGCGCATATTTTGACGGCAAGCTCCCCGCTCTCGGCTACACCCGTCTCGGCGCCGACAAAAACGAAAAAATCGGCATCATCTACAACCGCGCGACCGTAAAAGCGATAGCAGACGGCTCGTTCTGGCTGACCGAAGCGCCGGAGTCGCTCAAAATATCCACGGAATGGGGCAAGACCTCCGACGGGCTCACCGAGCGGCTCGGCATGTACGTCGTCTTTGAGGTCGTGGCGACGGGCGAGAGGTACATCCACTTCAACACCCACCTCGACACTGCCAAAAACGGGGTAATCCAGACTAAGCAGATAGAGGTCATTCTCGACTACATCGCCACGGTGTCGTCGAAGTACGACAACGCCCCCGTCGTGCTCACAGGCGACTTTAACCTCAACAGCACCAGCGACGCCTACAAAGTAATCCTCCGGGACACACTCGGCGACACGCGGGAGCTGTGCAAGTCGTCCTCGGGCGGCGGATCCTTCAACAAATTCATCGGCCGCGACTACGCAAGCCTCCCCATAGACCAGATAATGGCCACCCGCGACGGCTTTATATTCAACAGCTACAAGGTCATCTACGACACCTTCGACGGCTGCTTCGTCTCGGATCACTACGCAGTCATTGCCGATATTGAAATTAAAAAATAGCAAACAGGAGTATACAAATGCATCAGCACGAGCTTCCGAAAACCTATTCTCCTGCCGATTTTGAAAGCAGGATCTATCAGAACTGGTGTGAGAAGGGCTACTTCACCCCCACTGACGACCGCCGCGGCCGTCAGCACTTCTCCATCGTCATTCCGCCCCCCAACATCACGGGTCAGCTCCACATGGGTCACGCGCTCGACAACACGCTTCAGGACATTCTCATCCGCTACAAGCGTATGCAGGGCTTTGACACGCTGTGGGTTCCCGGCACCGACCACGCCTCCATCGCGACCGAGGCCAAAATCGTCGAGGCCATGCGCAAGGAGGGCATCACCAAGGAGGATCTCGGCCGCGAGGAATTCCTCCGCCGCGCCTGGGACTGGAAGGAAAAGTACGGCGGCCGCATAGTCGAGCAGCTCAAGAAAATGGGCTCCTCCTGCGACTGGACGCGCGAGCGCTTCACGCTTGACGAGGGATGCAGCCGCGCCGTGCGCGACGTTTTCAAGCGTCTGTACGACAAGGGGCTCATCTACCGCGGCGAGCGCATAATCAACTGGTGCCCGCACTGCATGACCTCCATCTCGAACGCCGAGGTCGACTACGCCGAGCAGAACAGCCACTTCTGGCACATCCGCTACCCGCTGGTCGGCGGAGGCGGATACGTCGAGGTCGCCACGACTCGCCCCGAAACGCTGCTCGGCGACACCGCCGTCGCCGTCAACCCCGAGGATGAGAGATACAAGAACCTCATCGGCAAGTACGTTGTACTGCCGCTGGTCGGCCGCCGCATTCCCATCGTTGCCGACGAACACGCACAGCTCGACAAGGGCACCGGCTGCGTCAAAATCACGCCCGCGCACGACCCGAACGACTTTGAGGTCGGCCGCCGCTGCCATCTGCCCATGGAGGTCGTCCTGACGCCCGACGCCAAGATTACCGATAATTATCCGAAGTACGCCGGAATGAACCGCTACGAGGCGCGCAAGGCCATCGTCGAGGATCTTAAGGCCGGCGGCTATCTCTGCGGCATCGAGGATCTCAAGCACGAGGTCGGCACCTGCTATCGCTGCGGAACCACCATCGAGCCCATGATCTCGCTTCAGTGGTTCGTCAAGATGGAGCCGCTTGCAAAGCCCGCCATCGAGGCCGTCCGCGACGGACGCATCCGCTTTATCCCCGAGAGATTCGACAAAAACTACTTCCACTGGATGGAAAACACGCAGGACTGGTGCATTTCGCGTCAGCTGTGGTGGGGACACCGCATTCCCGCCTTCTACTGCGACGACTGCGGCGAGACCGTCGTCACGCTTGACGAGGCTTCGAAATGCCCCAAGTGCGGCGGCCACATGACTCAGGATCCCGACACGCTCGACACATGGTTCTCCTCGGCGCTCTGGCCCTTCTCAACGCTCGGCTGGCCCGATGACACCGACGATCTGCGCCGCTTCTACCCGACGAGCACGCTCGTCACGGGCTACGACATCATCACCTTCTGGGTCTCGCGCATGATATTCTCCGCGCTCGAGTACACGGACAACATTCCCTTCGACACCGTGCTCATTCATGGCCTCGTCCGCGACGCGCAGGGACGCAAGATGTCCAAGTCGCTCGGCAACGGCATCGACCCGCTCGAGATTATCGACAAATACGGCGCCGACGCGCTGCGCTTTGCGCTCGCGACCGGCAACAGCCCCGGAAACGACATGCGTTTCTCGGACGAAAAGATTGAGGCCGCGCGCAACTTCGCCAACAAGCTGTGGAACGCCTCCCGCTTCGTCCGCATGAACCTGACCATAGACAAATTTGCGCTGCCCGAGGAGTCCGAGCTCGCACTCGAGGACAAGTGGATACTCGACAAGTACAACGAGCTTGTCAAGAGCGTCACCACCTCGCTCGACAACTACGAGATCGGCGTCGCGCTGTCCGCGCTTTACGATTTCACCTGGGACATCTTCTGCGACTGGTACATCGAGCTGTCCAAGGTGCGCCTGAATGACAAGGACACGCCCCAGAATCTCGTGGCGCAGAACGTCATCGCCTACGTTCTTGACGGCATTCTCAAGCTGCTGCACCCCTTCATGCCCTTCATCACCGAGGAGATTTTCAGCTCGCTTCCCCACACCGAGGAGAGCATCATGATTGCCGCCTACCCGTCCTACGATTCCTCGCTCAACTACGCCGACGAGGCCGCCGAGCTCGAGCGCACCATCGCCGCCATCAAGGCCATCCGCACACGCCGCAACGAGATGAACGTCGCACCGTCACGCAAGGCGCGCGTGTATATTCTGACCAAATTCACGAAGTCGTTCGGCGACACGGCGCAGTTCTTCACGCGGCTCGCCTCCGCCTCTGACGTGCTGGTGTCCGACGACATCGCGCGCTTCGACGAGTCCTTCAACGCCGCCGACTGCGTGCAGATAATCACCGACTCCGCGACCGTCTACCTGCCGCTCTCCGACATCATCGACGTCGAAAAGGAGCGCGCCAGACTCTCAGCCGAGAAGGCAAAGCTCGAGGGCGAGATAAAGCGCGTCGAGGGCAAGCTGTCCAACGCGGGCTTTGTCGCCAAGGCTCCCGCCGCCGTTGTCGACGGCGAGCGCGCCAAGCTCGAAAAATACCGCCAGAACCTCGCAGGCGTCGAGGAAGCGCTGGCCAAGCTGAAGTAATTTCGGCACATCAAAACGCAAAAAGCTCCTGCAAACCGAAAAACGGTTTGCAGGAGCTTTGTTTTCGTCGGGGGTATCATTTATCTTGCTTATTCTCTGTTCGCGATCTTGCCGTTCAGCAACTCGACAAACGCCTCAAGCGTCATGTTGGTGGTCTGGTCGGTGTCGCGGTCTCGGACGGAGACAGTGCCCGTCTCGATCTCGTTCGCGCCGACGATAACCATGTAGGGCACTCTGTCAACCTGACGCGCCTCGCGGATCTTGTAGCCGATCTTCTCGTTGCGGTCATCAAGCACGGTGCGTACCTTGTTGGCGCGGAGAGTGTCGTATATCTGATGAGCAAACGCATGGTCGGTACCGGGCAGCGTCAGAACCTTGACCTGCGTCGGCGCAAGCCATGTCGGGAACTTACCGGCGAAGTGCTCGGTCAGAATGCCGATGAAGCGCTCGATGGAACCGAAGCAGACGCGGTGCACCATAATGG
>CAVIBA010000109.1:1813-6700 GCA_963640785.1 Bulleidia sp. | reverse complement strand
GTCGCCTGCTCAATATCGTTGGAGGCTCCGGTCGTTATCTCGCCGAAAACAACCTCCTCGGCCGCGCGGCCGCCGGTAAAGGTTGCAATCTTGTTCTCGATTTCCTTTTTGGTCATCAGCACCTTGTCGCCCTGTTCGACCTGCATTGTATAGCCGAGCGCGCCGGAGGTGCGCGGGATGATGGTTATCTTCTGAACCGGCGCGGAATCGGTCTGAAGCGCGGCCACAAGCGCGTGGCCTATCTCGTGATATGCCACGACCTTCTTTTCGGCGTCCGTCATGATGGCGTTCTTCTTCTGGTATCCAGCGATAACAACCTCGATGCTCTCCTCAAGATCCGCCTGCTCAACGACCGTGCGCCCGCTGCGCACGGCGCGCAGCGCCGCTTCGTTTATGATATTCGCAAGCTCGGCACCGGAGGTTCCGGCCGCCATGCGGGCGATAGTGTGGAAGTCGACATTGTCTGCCGTTTTGATTTTCTTTGCGTGAACGCGGAGAATAGCCTCACGTCCGGCAAGGTCGGGCAGCTCGACTGGAACGCGGCGGTCAAAGCGTCCGGGGCGCGTCAGCGCCGGGTCAAGCGACTCGGGACGGTTGGTGGCGGCGAGTATTATGACGCCGTTATTGCCCTCAAAGCCGTCCATCTCGGTGAGCAGCTGGTTGAGCGTCTGCTCGCGCTCGTCGTTGCCGCCGAGCTGGCCTTCGCGCTTTTTGCCTATCGCGTCTATCTCGTCGATAAAGACGATGCAGGGGGCCTTCTCCTTGGCCTGACGGAACAGATCGCGCACCTTGGACGCGCCCATGCCGACGAACATCTCGACAAATTCCGAGCCCGACATTGAGAAGAACGGTACGCCCGCCTCTCCCGCGACGGCCTTTGCAAGCATAGTTTTACCTGTACCGGGAGGGCCTACGAGCAGCACGCCCTTGGGCATGGACGCGCCGACATCGGTATATTTCTGCGGGTTGTGCAGATAGTCAACGACCTCAGCAAGGCTCTCCTTGGCCTCATCCTCGCCCGCGACATCGTCAAACTTTATTCCGTCCGTCGAAGGGACGTAAACCTTGGCATTGCTCTTCCCCATGCCGAAGGCCATAGCGTTGGGGCCGCCCGCCTGCGACATCAGCTTTTTGCTCATGTACTGTCCGATTCCGAAGAATATCAGAATAGGAAGTATGACAGTCAGGAAGAGACTGAGCAGCGGGGACATTGTCTTGTCAATGCTGCTGGAAAATTTCGCTCCGCAACCATAAAGACGGTCGGTAAGGCCGGGATCGTTCATAGCGCCGGTCTTGTATATCTGCTTTTCTCCCTTGTCTGTAAAGACTATCTCGGAATCGTTGACCTCGACGCTGCCGATGTTCTTTTCCTCAATCATCTTCATGAAGGTTCCGTAATCGACCTCCTGCACCTTTACGCTCGTCAGGATCGGCGAAACGACCATGTTGAAAAACAGTATTACCATCAGAACGATAATGTAGTAATACAACAGCGGCTTGCGGGGGGATTTTACTTCTTTCATGTCGTGTTTTTCTCCTTAATGTATTTATTTCAGATTGTATAATCAGTATGTGTCGTAGCGGGAACAAAAATATGAATTTTGTGTGAAAACATCAAAGACCCCGGATTTCCGGGGTCTTTGACGCTGTTATTCGTTCTCGGGAATGACTGCGTCGCAATAGGCGCAGTGAAGAACGCCTTCCGAGTCGCGATAGAAGCGGGGCTCGAGCCAGCGCTCCGAGGCGGTGATGCAGTGCACATTCCGGCACGCGCCGTCGTATGCAGCGGGGCTCCCCTTTCGTCTGTCAACGTCGGGCAGCCCGCGCTCGGCAAAGAGCTTCAACATAAGCGCCATGCGCATCAGCTTGCCGTTTACGGTCTGCTTGAAATAGCAGGCGCGCGGGTCGCGGTCGATGGATGCGGGAATCTCATTTACGCGAGGCAGCGGGTGCATAACTATCATGTCGGACTTGGCCTTTTTCATTTTTTCCTCGGTCAGAATGTAGACGTCCTTAAGCCGCTCGTATGTTGCGAGGTCGTCAAAGCGCTCCTTCTGGACGCGCGTCATGTACAGTATGTCAAGCCCGCCTATTTCATCCTCGAGCGAAGTGCTCTCGACGAACGGAATTCCATGCCGCCGGATGGTGCCGTCGAGCACAAAATCGGGCAGCTTCAGCTCGTCCGGAGAAATCAGGACAAAGCGGATGCCGGGATGGCGCGCCATAGCGTCGATGAGCGAGTGGACGGTTCTGCCGTATTTGAGGTCTCCGCAAAAGCCGATGGTCAGGTTGTCGAGTCTTCCCTTTTCATGCTTTATCGTAAGCAGGTCGGCGAGCGTCTGAGTGGGGTGATAATGCCCCCCGTCGCCTGCGTTTATGACAGGAATGTATGCATGCTCGCACGCCACGACCGGCGCGCCCTCCTTGGGGTGACGCATGGCAATAATGTCTGCGTAGCCCGACACGACAGTGACGGTGTCCGCCAGTGTCTCGCCCTTGGTCGCCGAGCAGGTGGCGGCGTCGGAAAAGCCTATGACATTGCCGCCGAGCGACAGCATTGCCGACTCAAAGCTGAGCCGCGTCCGTGTCGACGGCTCGAAAAACAGCGTCGCAAGCGTGCGGTGCTTCAGCGTGTTCTCGTATTTCTGCGGATTTGCCGAAATATCCTCTGCGGTCTCGATAAGCCGGTCAATCTCGCCGACTGACAGATCAAGAATATCAATAACGTTTTTGATAAGTCATCACGCTCCTATCCAACTCTCGTCCGAGGGGTTGTCGCGGAAGGCGAGCAGACGGCGGACATCCGTGGGCGCGATATAGCCCTGCTCTCCGGCAATGCGGGCGACGATGTCAAAATCGGTAAGACTGACGTTGCGCACGCCCGCCGCGGCGAGTCTGTCGAGTCCCTTTTTCATGCCGTAGGTGAATATGCTCACGATTCCGAGCACTTCGGCTCCGGCAGCGCGCAGCACCTCGACGACCTCGAGCACACTCCCTGCGGTTGAGATAAGATCCTCAATCACGACTACCTTCTGCCCCGGCTCCAGTCGTCCCTCAATCTGATTCTGACGACCGTGATTCTTGGCCCCCGAGCGGACATAGCCCATGGGGAGGCCGAGTATTTCAGCTGCAATGGCGGCGTGGGCGATTCCGGCGGTCGAGGTTCCCATGAGCACCTCGGCGTCGGGATATTCGCGTTTTACCGTATCGGCTATGGCGTGCTCGACGTCGCCTCTGACCTCGGGCGCGGTAAGAATCAGGCGGTTATCGCAGTAAACAGGGCTTTTTATGCCGCTCGCCCAGGTGAACGGCTCGTTCGGGCGGAAAAACACTGCGCGGATGGACAGTAGCTCGCGTGCTATGCGTTCGTTTGTTGCTTCCATTATCATGTCCTCCTCAGTTGCCGGAAAATTCGCTTACGCAGCGGTCATATGCCGCTACCGGGTCAGCTGCCGCCGTTATCGGACGGCCGACGACGATGTAGTCAGAGCCGATTCTGCGAGCCTCGGCGGGCGTCATGACGCGCTTCTGGTCGCCCTTGTCGCCGTCTGCAAAACGTACGCCGGGCGTCACTGTCAGAAAGCCGCTGCCGCATCTCTCATGCACTGCGGCGGATTCCATCGGCGAGCAGACGACGCCGTCAAGCCCGGCGTCCTTGGCCCGCTCCGCATAGGACATGACGACCTCCTTCATCGGGCGCTCGATAAGCAGCTCCTCGTGAAGCGCGCGCTCGTCGGTGCTGGTCAGCTGCGTCACCGCTATGATCAGCGGACGGCTGCCGTCCGCGCGCGTAAGTCCATCGAGCGCTGCCTCCATCATCTCGCGCGTACCGGAGGCATGGAGATTGCACATGTCGACGTCTAGCCCAGACAGCACGTGCATGGCCTTCTTTACAGTGTTCGGAATGTCGTGCAGTTTGAGGTCGAGGAAAATTTTGTGGCTGCGCTTTTTGATTTCGCGGATTATCGCCGGGCCTTCCGCATAGTACAGCTCCATGCCGACTTTGACGAAAAACTCGCGGTTTCCGAATTTGTCAAGAAAACCGTAAACCTTCTGCGCGCTGTCAAAATCCAGCGCAATTATGACCTTGTTATCCATTGTGTGCTCCTCCTGTTATATCCTTAAGATTTTCGATTCCGTATTTTTTCATGACCGTGGGTAGCTCCTCGACTATGCGCAGCGAGGCGTAGGGGTCGAGAAGATTAGCCGCGCCGACCTCGACCGCTGTCGCGCCTGCGAGCATCATTTCGATGACGTCCTCGGCCGTGCTGACGCCACCCACGCCGATGATCGGTATGCTCACCGCTTCATACACGCGCCACACCATCGCCAGTGCGACCGGAAACAGCGCCGGGCCCGCGTATCCGGCTATTTTGTTCGCTATGACCGGGCGGCGGCGCGCCGGGTCGATGCGCATACCGGTCAGCGTGTTTATCATGCTGATGCCGTCGGCTCCGCCCTCCTCGCAGGCGCGCGCGATGCAGGTTATGTCCGTCACGTTGGGCGAGAGCTTCATATACACCGGCTTGCCCGCCACGGCCTTGACGGCGCGCGTCACCTCATAGGCAAGCTCGGGCGACGTTCCCATTGCCATGCCGCCGTGCGCGACGTTGGGGCAGCTGATGTTTATCTCGAGCAACCCCACCTGCTCCTCACGGCTGAATCTGTCGGCGAGGCGGACGTATTCGTCCGTGGTCGCGCCGCCGATGTTGGCTATCACTTTTTTGTGAAAGACCTTTTTGAGCTCCGGCAACTCGTGCGCTATGACATGATCCGCACCGGGATTCTGAAGCCCTATCGAGTTTATTATACCCACCGTGGCTTCGGCAATCCGCGGCAGCGGGTTGCCGAAGCGAGCCTCCTCTGTAGTACCCTTAAACGAGAAGG
>CAVIBA010000109.1:0-1803 GCA_963640785.1 Bulleidia sp. | reverse complement strand
GTCATAAAGCTCGGCAAACTCGAGACCGTACCCAAACGTGCCGCTTGCCGGAATTACGGGGTTATCAAGCTCCCAACCCGAGAGCGTTACAGCCGTGCTCACCATATTACCTCCTCCCGCCGCATGACGGGGCCGTCGCGGCAGATTCTTTTGTAGCCGTATTTGGTTTTGCAGGAACAGCCCATGCAAGCCCCGAAGCCACAGCCCATGCGCGCCTCAAAGCTGTACTCGCCGTCGGTCTTGACAACTGCGTCAAGCGCCCGGAACATGGGCTCGGGGCCGCAGGCGTAAAAGTAGGTGTAGTCCAGCATCCTCACCGCGTCGGTGACAAAGCCGTGCACACCGGCGCTGCCGTCCGCCGTAGTGACAATAACGCGCGCACCGAGCGTCTCAAATTCCTCGCGGTAGAACACCTCCGAGGCGCGATTGAAGCCGAGCACCACCGTCGTCTGCCTGCCGCAGTCTATAAGCTCGCGGCACAGCCAGTACATTGGCGGCACGCCGACGCCGCCTCCGACGAGCAGCGGCCGCTCGCCGGACGCGCTCACGTCAAAGCCGTTTCCGAGCCCCGACAGCGTATCGATAACAGCGCCCGCTTTCATTCCCGACAGTATCCCGGTTCCGCGGCCGACGACCTTGTAAATGAGCGTCAAGCCGTCGTCGCGCCGGTCGCACACCGACAGCGGGCGGCGCAGATAGCAGCCGTCAATTCTGAGGTTGACAAATTGCCCCGGCCGCACGACCGCCGACGTGTCGCCGGCGAGCCTCAGTTCGAATATTCCCGGCACCAACTGACGGTTGCCGGTCACTTCATAATCCACTTGCTTCATCGGCGTCTCCTTTAAGAATCTATGGTCGATACGGAAAATGTCGTCTCCTCGAGCACGTCGAGCAGTACGCGGACGGTATCGAGCGAGGTAAACATCGTGATATTGTTCTCGGTCGCGATCTGGCGGATACGATAGCCGTCGCTGTTCTGCGCCGACACCGAGACGTCGCCGGTGTTTACGACATAGGTAATGTGTCCCTGGCAGAGGGCGTTCTGTATGTCGTCCGAGCCCTCGCCTATTTTGCGCAGAATGCGCGTGCGTATGCCGTTTTGCTTGAGGAATAGCGCCGTGCCCTCGGTCGCCTCGATGTTAAAGCCGAGGTTGTAGAAGCGGCGGATGAGCGGCAGCGCCTCCGGCTTGTCAGCGTCGCAAACCGTGACGAACACGGTTCCGTAGTTGTGCAGCTTCATGCCCGACGCCTGGAGCGCCTTGTACAGTGCGCGGTTGAGGCGGTCATCGTAGCCGATTGCCTCGCCTGTCGACTTCATCTCGGGCGAGAGCGAGGCGTCGACGCCGGTTATCTTGCTGAACGAGAAAACGGGAACCTTGACATAGTGCCGCACTCTCTCGTCGGGGTAGATTGTGAATATCCCCTGCTCCTTGAGCGACTTACCGAGTATGACCTCGGTTGCGATGTCGGCGAGGCTGTAGCCGGTTGCCTTCGAGAGGAATGGCACGGTCCGCGAGGAGCGTGGGTTGACCTCGATGATAAACACCTGGTCATTCCTGTCGACTATGAACTGAATATTGAACAGTCCGCGTATGCCGATGGCAAGGCCGAGCCGCTTGGCGTACTGGAGTATCACGCCCTTGACCTTGTCCGATATACTGAACGGCGGGTAGACGCTGATGCTGTCGCCGCTGTGTATGCCCGTGCGCTCGACAAGCTCCATGATACCGGGCACAAAGACGTCGTGCCCGTCGCATATCGCGTCGACCTCGACCTCCTTGCCGACGATGTACTTGTCGACAA
>CAVIBA010000108.1:2534-6818 GCA_963640785.1 Bulleidia sp. | reverse complement strand
GTGAAGCCTTAAGCCGACGCAGGCCAAAATAAAAAGATGTTCCCGACCGCTTTTCGGTCGGGGACATTGATTTTAAGACGCAATTTGAAGTGCTCGCGGTGAGGCCTCGAGAAGAATGCAGCACCCGTCGCGACTTACTCCGCCAGCCTCCGCAGATACTCCTCGGACTGCTCGCGCGAGGTGAATACCGCGACGGAAGGCTCGGGGTGGGCGGCGAGCATTGTCTTTATGCGCGGCAGGCGCTCGGTGGGGAAGGAGCGGATGAAGTCGAGAAATTCTTCGTCGACGTCCTCCTCAATCCACGGCATGTCGGCGCGCGGCTTGCCGCGCCGCGCCGCCACTCCGGCAAGACACAGTTCGACGGGGTAATCGAGCAAAAACACTGTGTCGCAGGCGCACAGGCGCGGTTCAATCGTGCGGGTGTAGTTGCCGTCGATTATCCACTCGTCGCGCGCAAGGACGGTGGCAAGCCGTTCGTCAAAAATCTCGCGCGGGACGGTGGTTTTGTCGGCGTTCCAGCCGAGCATGTCGAGATGAAAAAGCGGGAGACCGGTGACGTCGCGAAGTGCGCGGGCAAACGTGCTCTTGCCGCTGCCGGGACTGCCTATGACTATGACTTTCTTCATGCGTGGCTCCTTTTCGGTGTCGTTTTTAGGGGTCGATGTCAGCTTTTAAAGCTGTCGGCGAAGGCGGTGGCGAGGGCGTCGCAGCGCTCGTTATAGGGGTGCCCGGCGTGACCCTTGACCCAGACGAAGGTCACGTCGTGAATCTCGAGCAGGGCGGCGAGCTTTTGCCACAGGTCGACGTTGAGCACGGGGGACTTGTCCGCCTTGCGCCAGCCACGCTTCTGCCAGCCCGTGAGCCAGTTTTGGTTTATGGCGTCGGTGAGGTACTTGGAGTCGGAGGTCAGCGTGACCTGACAGGGGTATCTCAGCGCCGAGAGCGCGGCGATGGCAGAGCTGAGCTCCATGCGGTTGTTGGTCGTAGAGGGCTCGCCGCCGGACAGCTCCTTTTCTTTTCCGCCGTAGACCAGCACCGCGCCCCAGCCTCCGGGGCCCGGATTGCCGCGGCAGGCACCGTCGGTATATATATCAACGTGAAGCAAAATGATGTCTCCTTTGACTCTGAATTACGCGTTTGTGATGTGCTTTATGATGTCCCCGGCCATCATCATTCCGGCAACGTTGGGAACTGGCGCCATAGTGCCGGGCGGCAGACGCCGCGCGTTTGTCCCGTCGGCGCAATAGCGGGCGTCCGGCGTGCGGGGCTCCTCACGCGAGAACAGCACCCGCAGGTGCGTTATCCTGCGCACTCTCAGCTCGCGCCGCATGACGCGCGCAAGCGGGCAGGTGTCGGTTTTCGAGATGTCAGTCAGCACGAGGCGCGATGGGTCGGTCTTGTTGCCGGTTCCCATCGCAGAGATGACGGGCACTCCGGCCGCCGCCGCGCGCTGTATGATTATCAGCTTTGAGGTGACGGTGTCGATGGCGTCGGCGACGTAGTCAAGACCGCTGAAGTCTACGGTGTCGGCGTTGTCAGCGCCGTAGAATATGCTGTGTATCGTGACGCGGCAGTCGGGGTTGATGTCGGCTACGCGGCGCGCCATGGCCTCGGTTTTCAGCTGACCCACTGTCGAGTGAAGCGCGATTATCTGGCGGTTTATGTTTGAGAGCGATATGCGGTCGCCGTCGATGAGTATCAGCTCGCCGACGCCTGCGCGCGCGAGCGCTTCGCACAGCGCGCCGCCCACGCCGCCAAGTCCGAATACCGCAACGCGCGCGCCGGTCAGCTTTTCGACGGCGTCAGCACCGAGAAGCATGGCGGTGCGCGAGAGCTCGGTCTTTATTTCCATACTGGTTATTCCTTTTTGGCAGAGTTTTATGCTCTAAGTATACAATATTTTCGCGCCGATTTCAAGCCGCGGACAAAAAAATATGTGCCAATCGTCAAAGTTTACTTTACATGAGGGGGATTTTGGTGTATACTATATTATTATAATGTTAAATTCCGGAGGTAGCAAAATGAACGAAGCTGAACTGATTGAGAAACGACTGCGTGGCGAGCTTATATACGACGGCCGTGTCGTGCACCTGTGGCGCGACGAGGTCAAACTGCCGGACGGGTGTGAGACCATACGCGAGGTCGTGCGGTACATAGGGGCGGTCGGTATCGTCCCGCTGACGGACAAGGGCGAGGTGCTGTGCGTTGAGCAGTACCGTTACCCCTACGCCCGCGTCATGCTTGAGATACCGGCAGGCAAGCTGGACACTCCCGGTGAGCCGCTTGAGGAGGCGGCGCGGCGCGAGCTGCGCGAGGAGACGGGGGCCGTCGGCGGCCGACTCATTTCGCTCGGCGCGCTCTATCCCTCAGTGGCGATATGCGACGAGATTATTCACCTTTACGTGGCCGAGAACTTCACGATGGATCACACCGACCCCGACGACGACGAATTTCTCCGCACCCGCGCCATTCCGCTTGACGATCTCCTTGATATGGTAATGCGCGGCGAGGTACCGGATGCCAAGACCCAGATAGCCGTTCTGAAAACCGCACGTCTGCGCGACGCGGGCGTGATCTGACGCTTTGACGAGGTAGAAAAATATGAAACTTAATTACCGGAAAACACTGTGTGTCGGCTTCGCGTTTTTTCTGATATGTGCCTTCTGGCAGGCGTACGACACTATCATCCCCAAGATACTTACCGACAAATTCGGCATGTCGCAGACGCTGTCCGGTGCGATAATGGCGCTTGACAACGTGCTCGCGCTGTTCATGCTGCCGCTGTTTGGTGCGCTGTCCGACCGGTGTCGCTCCAAAATGGGACGGCGAACGCCCTTCATACTTATCGGGATCATCGTCGCCGCGGTCGCATTCATGGGACTGTCCTTCGTGGACTCCATGCAGCTGACGCGTCTCTCGGACTACGCGCACGCCGACAACGTGGCGACGCTCGAATCGCTTTATGATTACAATTACGAACAAAAGACGGATAAGGACGGCACGGTTTACGAGCTTGTGACTAAGTCCGGCGAGAAATTTGTGCTGAAGGAGCGCTTCACCCGCGAGGAGTTCACCGCCATCACCCCCAAGGTCGCGTCGACGGACAAGAACGGTCAGCCCAAGCAGGTGACAAACGAGCTGTACAGCGAGTACGTCGTCCCGGCGCGTCAGGCGGTCGCGCATGACATGACGATGAAGAGCCCAGCGATACTTATTTTCTTCATGGGACTTTTGCTGGTGGTGCTTATCTCGATGGCGGTGTTCCGCTCGCCCGCCGTGGCGCTCATGCCCGACGTGACCATCAAGCCGCTGCGCTCAAAGGCCAACGCGGTCATAAATCTGATGGGCTCGTTCGGCGGAATACTGGTGTTGGTGCTCGGAATAGTCCTCAAGACCGGCGACGTGGCCAACGACATGATGAGCTACATTGTTTTCTTTGCAATAATCGCGGCGGTCATGATTGGCGCGCTCGTGGCGTTCATGGTGACGGTCAACGAGCCGCGCATGGTGCGCGAGATGCATGAGGAGAGCCGCCGTCTCGGCATCGAGGACGAGCCCGACGACGACAGGGCGAACGCGGGCGACCGCAAGCTGTCGCGCGGCGAGCTGACCTCGCTTCTGCTGATACTGGCCTCCGTCGTGCTGTGGTATATGGGGTACAACGCCGTGACGAGCAAGTACTCGGTCTACGCCGGCAACGTGCTCGCCAAGGACTACAATATGACGCTTATAATCGCGCAGGCGGCGGCGATAGTGTCCTATCTGCCGGTCGGAATGATTTCGTCCAGGCTGGGGCGCAAGAAGACCATACTTGCGGGCGTTGCGATACTCACGCTGGCCTTCGGCGGTGCGATATTCATGCGCCAGGACAGCCCAACGCTGCTCATGAACGTGCTGTTCGCGCTCGCCGGAATCGGTTGGGCGACTATCAACGTCAACTCGTTTCCCATGGTGGTCGAGCTGTCGCGCGGCGGTGACGTCGGCAAATACACCGGCTTTTATTACACGGCGAGCATGCTCGCGCAGACCGTCACGCCGGTGCTCAGCGGCCTGTTCCTCGACATACGCATGACGCTTCTGTTCCCCTATGCAACCGTGTTTGTGTTTGCGTCCTTCATCACGATGCTCTTCGTACGCCACGGCGACTCAAAGCCGATACCACCCAAGAGCCGTCTTGAGGCGCTCGGAGATATGGATCAATAAAACGGCTGCGGACACGGCACGGCGTCACATTTGTAAAAAAGACGCACATATGACGATGCGGAATTTTGCAATTGTGATGTC
>CAVIBA010000108.1:0-2524 GCA_963640785.1 Bulleidia sp. | reverse complement strand
GTGACCGGCAGCCCAAGAAAGGTTAAAAATTAATGGTAGTAGTTATTATTGCGGTGCTGGTGCTTGTTGCATTGGCCATTGTTTATCTGGTTCTTTCGGCACCGCGGCGGGCGTCGCAGCGTCCCGGAATGGAAAAGCTGTACGTGGATTATGCGCACAGAGGCCTGTGGGGCGACGGCGTGCCTGAAAATTCAATCCCCGCCTTCGCGGCCGCAGCCGAGCACGGCTACGGCATCGAGCTTGACGTTCAGCTGTCGAGCGACGGCGACGTCGTGGTCTTTCACGACTACACGCTCGAGCGCATGTGCGGCGAGAATGTAAAGCTGTCGTCACTGCGCGGCGCGGAGCTGACATGGCGGCGTCTCGTCGGGACGGAGTACACGCTCCCGCTGCTGACCGACGTGCTTGACACGGTGCGCGGCCGCGTACCGCTTCTCATCGAGCTCAAGGGCGAGAGTTCGGATACGTCGCTGTGCGAAGCGCTCTCGCGCATACTCGGGCATTACGACGGCAAGGTCTGCGTCGAGTCGTTCAATCCGTTTCTGCTCGGTTGGTTCCGCAAGCACCAGCCGAAGGTCGCGCGCGGCGTGCTTTACACCAACTTTTTCAAAAACGCCCCGACCGGCCGCATGACAAACTTTGCGCTCGGCGCTATGCTGACCAACGCTATCGCGCGCCCCGACTTCGTGGCGGCGGACGGACGGTTTCTCGGCGCCCTCCCGCTGCGTATGATGCGCGGCATGTACAAGCTGCCGATGTTCGTCTGGACGGTGCGCAACCGCGAGGCTTACGAGCGCATGAGATCGCAGAAATACAAGAGCATTTTCGAACGTTTTGATCCGGAGGGACTCCGCGATGCGTGATAATTACGATAACCTTAAAACCGAGGGACGCAACCCCAACAGCCGGAATATAGACAAGCTGTCGACGCTCGAGGCGATGCGCGTCATCAACAATGAGGACAGGCACGTCGCCGAGGCCGTCGGAACACAGCTGCCGCAGATCGCCGAGGCTGTCGACATAATCGCCGACAGGCTCAGAGCCGGGGGGCACCTGATATACATCGGGGCCGGGACGTCCGGGCGGCTGGGCGTTGTCGACGCCTCCGAGTGCCCGCCGACGTTCGGCGTGGATTACGGGCTTGTCCGCGGCATTATCGCGGGCGGCGAGGACGCCATGTTCCGCGCGGCCGAGGGCTTTGAGGACAGCGAGCAGAAGGGAGTTGAGGCGATAGACGCCGGAGGCGTCGTCGCGGGCGACGTGGTTGTCGGTCTGTCGGCGGCGGGGCGCGCGCCATTTGTGCTGGGTGCACTCAGGCGCGCTACGGAGCTCGGCGCCGTTCCGATGGGAATTACCTGCAACCCAGATTCGCTCATGGCGTCGCTTTGCCGGGTCATCATCGCGCCCTACGTCGGCCCCGAGGTGATTTCGGGCTCGACCCGTCTCAAGGCCGGGACGGCGCAGAAGCTGGTACTTAACATGCTGTCGACCGGCACGATGATACGGCTGGGGCTTGTCCGCGGCAATCTGATGGTGAACGTCCGCCCGACCAACGAAAAGCTGCGCGAGCGCGCGACGCGGATTATTATGGAGCTCGGCTCAGTCTCACACGAGCGCGCTGCCGAGCTGCTTGAGAGTCACGGCGGAGTCATCCCGGCGCTGAAGGAGCTGGGGATAGAGTGAGCGGGGGGCGTGGGCTATTGCATATGCACCTATGCGTTAACTGAATTTTAAGTTTGCGGTTCTCGCCGGATTGCCCGGCGGGGCCGCTTTTTATAAATAAGTTCGTTAGCCTTGGCAGACTGCCGCCGTGGAGAATTCAGACGTGTTCGAAGTGCACTTTTCTGCTATGCGGCAGAGAAGTACACTTCATAACGTCGCGCGGACGTTATGGAGAGTGCCTGCCAAGGCCAAAGAACTTTTCTACAAAAGCGGTCTTTTCCGTACGCCTCTGCAAAAAACGCAAAAATCGATTTAAGGCTTCACCGCGTAATTCCGATGGTGCAATTGCGCAGTCAGGTTTTTAGTCAGATGAAACAAAAATTCACAGGCTATAGCAGCGCTACAGTCAAGAATTTTTGCGAAATATGACGAAAAATGCCCAGCAAGTGTGCCACTCGGACATTGCGCGGGGATGCCTTAATAGCATAGGGGGCATATGCAATATCCCACACCAAAGAATCTTTTCGTTTTCTCTTGTAAAAACCACGCTTTTGTTATATAATAAGATGCTAAGGCGTCGCGCGCAGAGCGACGCCGGATACGGCTGATTGTAGATAGGAGATGTAATTATGTTTGATAAACAAATCGTGAGTGAGCAGGCAAGAGCTGCGGTGGGAGAGCTGATAAGCGTCTCGGGCATTCGCGCGGGGGAGATACTTGTGGTCGGGTGCTCGTCGTCCGAAATCGTCGGCGGACATATCGGTAAGGATTCGTCCATGGACGCCGCGCAGTGCGTATTCGAAATGCTGAATAACGCCTGCCGTGAGCGGGGAATATACCTCGCGGCGCAGTGCTGCGAGCA
>CAVIBA010000107.1:0-6848 GCA_963640785.1 Bulleidia sp. | reverse complement strand
AAGGATATGTCCGACGACCAGCCCTTCATCTGCTGCCGCGGAGGCCGCGGAGGCTGGGGCAACCGTCACTTCGCAACGCCCACGCGCCAGGTTCCCAACTTCGCCAAGGGCGGCACGCCCGGCGAGGAGGCCGAGCTCTGTCTCGAACTCAAAATGCTCGCCGACGTCGGCCTCATCGGCTACCCGAGCGTCGGAAAGTCGTCCATTCTCGCGCGCATTTCGTCGGCCAAGCCCAAAATCGCCGACTACCACTTCACCACGCTGACGCCCAATCTCGGCGTCGTGAGCACCGGCGACGAGCGCGGCTTCGTCGCGGCCGACATCCCCGGCCTCATCGAAGGCGCCGCGGACGGCGCAGGGCTCGGTCACGACTTTCTGCGTCACATCGAGCGCTGCCGGCTGCTGCTGCACGTCGTCGACGTGGCCGAGACCGAGGGGCGCACCGTCATCGAAGACATGCAGAACATCGACCGCGAGCTGCACAGCTACTCGTCGGAGCTGGCCGAACGCCCGCAGATAGTCGTCGCCAACAAGACCGACGTGCTCGACCGCGAGACCGTCGACGTCGGCGCATTCGAGGCGTTTGTCCGCGACACCGGGCGCGAGCTGATTTACGTCTCCGCCGCCACGGGTCAGGGACTCGACGAGCTGATTCGCCTGTGCGACAAGCGTCTGGCCGACCTGCCCCCGCTGCGCATCTACGAAAGCGAGCTCGCTCCCGCCGACGACGAAACGTCGTCCGGCGAGCGCCGCACCGTTATCCGCCGCGAGAACGAGAAGTTCATCGTCGAGGGCGAGTGGCTGCTCAGCCTCATGAATCAGATCAATCCCGATGACTGGGAGTCCATGAACTACTTCCAGCGCGTGCTCCAGAAGGCCGGCGTCTTCGCCATGCTCGAGGTTCACGGCTGCCAGGACGGCGACACCGTCTCCATCTACGACTTCGAGTTCGATTACGTGAAATAATTATTCTGGGGCGCTGCCCCAGACCCCGCCAAGGGGGCTTTTTGAAAAAAGCCCCCTTGGAACCCGCAAAAACTTTCGAAAAAAGACGGGTTAAAGTCTGCGGGACGCCGAAACGTTAGGTTTTGGGGAGGCAGCACGGGGCCAGCGCCGCGCAGCGCTGGCCGCCGTCCGCAGACGGCGGAATCCCCCTGCATTGGCCGCGCTCAGCAGAGCGCGGAATTCCCCTCATTGTAACCACAAAAAATTATATACACGGGAGGCAACATGAACATCTGGCATAACATTGACCCATCGCTTATCACTCCGGAGGATTTTTCGGCACTGATAGAGATACCGATGGGAAGTCGGTGCAAGTACGAGCTTGACAAAGCGACCGGGCTGATCCGACTCGACCGGGTACTTTACACCTCGACGCACTATCCGCAGAACTACGGCTTCATTCCGCGCACGTACGCGGACGACGGCGACCCTCTTGACGTGCTCATCATCACGTCGTCACCGGTCTACCCCATGACGCTCATCCGCGCGTACCCGATCGGGGTCATGCGCATGATAGACAACGGCGATATGGACGACAAAATCATTGCTATTCCCTTTTCCGACCCGACTTACAGCGGCATTAAGACCGTCGACGGCCTGCCGCCGCACATTTTCGACGAAATCGTGCACTTTTTCAGCGTCTATAAGCAGCTCGAGGGCAAAACGACAGCCGTCGACTCGCTCCTCGGCGCGACCGACGCAAAGAAAATCATCACCGAAGCCATCCGCGGCTACGAAGAAAAATTCGGTAAATAACACACTCCGCCCGCCTGTCCCTCGCGACCGGCGGGCGGGTACTTGACAGACGCGCGCGGGTGTGGTAAAATGTGTAGCGTGGCGCGTGATAGCGCGCCCGACGATTAGCTTTGATAAACAAAAACGCGGGTATGTGCGATACATCCCGCCTGCTTGTTCTCTTGATTTGTGAGTTGGTGTTGCGGAAAAATTTCGCCATACCCACTCATTCCATTCGCGGGTATGTGCGATACATCCCGCCTGCTTGTTCTCTTGATTTGTGAGTTGGTATTGCGGAAAAATTTCGCCATACCCACTCATTCCATTCGCGGGTATGGCGAAATTGGCAGACGCGCTGGATTTAGGATCCAGTGGGTTACCCCCGTGCAGGTTCAAGTCCTGTTACCCGTACCAAAAGCCGGTGAGGGCATTTGCCCTTACCGGCTTTTGGTATGGCCGACTTCATTCTTGAACCGACTCAAATTCGCTTGCGAATTTGATAAAGATCGCGCTGCGCCGGATGAGCGGTTCCTGCAAACAATCGCGCGATCTGAGGTTCTAAGTCCTGTTACCCGTACCACCACGAAAAGGGACGCCTCGGCGTCCCTTTTTGTGGTGCTATGGAGGCCATTCTTGACCCTGCCGCAAACCCGCACCGCGGCGACGATACGATCAGCGCCGCTCCCCTATCTCGACCGTTCTGCCGCCGAGGCTTTCGTAGACGCGGTGGGAAATTGAGAGCACGGTGCGCCCCGTCGAGGCGCGGCGGAGCGCTTCGAGCACGGTCCCCGGCACGCGGGAGAAGTGCTGCTCGACACAACCTATGCAGAAGCGCCGCTCGTCGTCCGAAATGTCGGCGACGTCAACGCCGCCTATCTTAAGCGAGCCCGCCTCGGGTCGGTAGAGCCCCAGCAGCGTCTTTTGCGCCGAGGACAGCACGCCCTCAAGCGCAAGGCTGCCGAAGTAAAGCAGCGCCACCGCGAAGGCCGCCGTCTCCTCCTCTGTCAGCGCGGCGAGGAGATATTCGTAAAACGAGGCCTCGATCCCGGCCTTGGACGCGCGCAGCCGCTCCGCCTTCTCGGTCGGATAAAGCAGCCGACTGCGCCGGTCGTTCGGGTCGTCGCGGCGGACGAGATAGCCCTTGGCCTCGAGGTTTTTGGTGCGGCGCGCGATGGCGGCCTTGTCGGCGTGCAGAGTCTCCGCCAGCTTTGCCTGCGTGCAGCCGGGGTCGTGACGCAGCGCGTGAATCAGGTCGATTTCCGCCGTCCCGACGCCCTCCTCGCGCAGCGTCAGCAGCACCAGCTTTTCCGCCTCGCGCGCGATTTTGGTGATTTTTCGTTCCGTAATATCCATGTGGTTCCTCCTTGTGCGACGCCGGATAGTTGTATGTACATCGTTGTATGTACATACATTATAGCATGCCCCGGCGCAATGTTAATAGGCGGCGCGGATTTTTCACCTGATTTTCAGATTGACGCGCAAAAAAGGCGGGCGGCCAACGGTCGCCCGCCGGGGCTTGTCAGACGTGTCCTGCCAGACGCGGTTTACTGTCCGACGCAGCTCACTGACCCGCCGACGAGACAAGCTCCTCCATTGTGACGTCAATGCGTATCTGCTCGCCCGCGTACCTGCCCTCGACGGGGACAAGCCAGATGTGCGCGCCGAATGTATTCTGACGCACAGGCGGGACGGTGCAGCGCGCGCCGATAACAATGGTTCCGTCCTCGCGCCGGGCAGTGCAGCTGACGGTGCTGTTGTTCTCACTCGTCTCAAGACAGACGGCGATGAGATAGCCGCCCTCGAAATACCCGGCGGGGTAGGCGTCGAGCGTCGCGGGCTCGGCGGCGTTGCCACGGTATTTTATGTAGCCCTCCCTCTCAGGTGCGGACTGCGCAAAGCCGCAGACGGCGACGAGATCGTCGCGGGTTTCTATCAATATGTATTTATTTTGCTCGTCAGCCGCGTGACCGTAGACCGAGAAGAAGCCGCGCAGCTCGCTCTCGACCGCCGAGGCCGTCGGCGACGAGGTCACCGGTGTCTGGGACGTCGGGCCCGAGGATTCCTGTCCCTCGCTCCCGTCCCCATGCGCGCCTCCCGCGCACCCGGTCGAAAAAATCAGCATAACTACCACCAAAATAAGAATCGCACTGCGGAAATGAGTTGGTTTCATGGGTGTGGCTCCTTTCATCCATACGAGTTTTATAATAAAAAACACGCAAAAACCCCGGAATCATATCCCGTCGTCTTTGCGTGTGCCCTGAAACCGAAACTCCCCGCGCGTCGCAAAAGCTCCGCCGCTGCGAGAACAACTCGGCAACAAGCACTCCTGGATTGTTGTCGGGAAACGGTGTTCGTCTTTTCATATGCTGCATTACAAGTATATTCTAACATATATTTTTCAGGCCGTCAATCAATAAAACCAATTTTTAGTATTTTTTCAACATTTCATTGCAAAACGAAAACCCCGCCGGCCTCAGGGAGCCCGGCGGGAATAATTATTTTGCTGACGGCATATAATTAGGCGTTCATATCCTTGATCTTCTCGAGGCACTCAGTGCAAATGCGCTTGCCCTCATAGTAGACCACGCGGTCAGCGTTGCCGCAGAAGATGCAGGCAGGCTGATACTTCTGCAGGACGATTCTGTCTCCATCGGTGAAAATTTCAACGGAATCGCGGGGGTTGATGTCGAGGCTTCTGCGAAGCTCCTTCGGCAGGACTATACGACCCAGTTCATCAACAGGGCGCACCATTCCAGTAGATTTCATATTTTTTCTCCTTTTTTGGTTTTCAGTTTTGGATACAACTCGAAAATTGTCTGATATTATTATATAACGGAAAATAGTGTCGGTCAAGGGGGGGGGGGGGAAATAGTTAAGATTCGTTATTTGCTACATATAATATCCAATTATTCGCGTTCGTTTTTGTCTATTTTTGCTTGTAGTCGCATTTTTTGTTTTAGTTTGATAAAATACTTTGTTAAGTATTAGACGGGGAGGCTGCTTTGATAGGTTCAATTTTTGGCGTTTTGTGTATTATTTCGTTTGCTGTAAGCACCATCACAGGCAACACACAAACGCTCGGGAATGCCGTCCTTGACAGCGCCTCGGGGGCGGTCGGGCTGACACTGTCGCTGTGCGGAATCATGTGTATGTGGGGTGGCGTCATGCAGGTGCTGACCGACGCGGGCGCGGTGCGGCGGCTGGCGCGGCTGATGGCGCCGTTTCTGCGCGTCTTCTTCCCGACCGCCCACCGGACCGGCATCGGCGCCGACGACATCGCGGCCAACATCAGTGCCAACCTGCTCGGCGTCGGCAACGCGGCGACACCGCTTGCGCTGCGCGCGATGTCGGCGATGCAGTCCGTCAACCCCGAGCCGGGGACGGCGAGCGCCGACATGATAACGCTCGCCGTGCTCAACACGGCCTCGGTCTCGCTCGTGCCCTCGACGGTGGTGGCGCTGCGCCGCGCCGCAGGCGCGGCCGAGCCGTACGCGGTGGTGGTTCCGGTGTGGATATGCTCGTTTGCCGGCGCGACGCTGGCGCTGGTCTGCTGTCGTCTTGCGGCGGGGTGCGTGAAGCGCGCTGGGAGGCGCGCGGCACGCTCCGGGCAAACAGTGCACGCCGAGCCCACGCCAGCATCCGGACGCGCAGCGCCCACAAAACGCGCGGCCTCCTCTGAACGCCGCACCGCCCCATCCGATCGCCCCCCGCGCGCCCGGAGAACCGAAAAATCATGACACAGCTTTCCGATTGGCTCTCCTCGCATCTGACGCCGCTTTCGTCGGTCTCGTCGCTGGTGATACCGGCGGTGGTGTGTCTGTGCGGCGGGCTGATGCTGTGGCGGCGCGACCTGTTCGGCTCTTTTCTGCGCGGCGCTCGGAGCGGGCTTGAGTGCGCGGTCGGGCTGCTCCCGACGCTGACGGCGCTGCTGGTAGCCGTCGGCATGCTGAACGACTCGGGCGCGGTCGGGCTGCTCGGGCGGCTGATTGCGCCGCTCACTTCGCGCATAGGCATTCCGGAGGGACTGCTCCCGCTTCTTCTGACGCGTCCCGTCTCGGGCAGTGCGTCGACGGCGGTCTTTTCCGACCTGCTCGCGCGCTTCGGCCCGGACAGCTTCGAGGCCTTCTGCGCCTCCGTCATCATGGGCAGCTCGGACACGCTGATATACGTTCTGAGCGTTTATTTTTCGTCCGCCGGGGTCAGGCGGACGCGCTACGCCTTCCCTGTCGCGTTTGCGGTCATGATATTTTCCGTGCTGCTCGCCTGCGCCGTGAGCCGGATATTCTGGGGCGGGTGACTGAATGAAGCCGTCTCTGTCCGTCAATAATTCCGGTAAGGATAGAAACGGAGGTATTTCACATGGCAATCAAGGGGTGTGCGCGGCAGACCGTCGTGCTGCGCGGCGGGCGCGGAGACGTATTCGAGTCGGCGTATTTCATCGTCCGTGCGGACGCGGGCGGGCTGCCGCAGGCCGACATTTTAAGCGAGGCGAACCGCATAGTTGCCGAGAGCTGCTTTTCGACGCGCCGCTCGCGGGGGGATCTCCGGCGTTTTCTACTCGGTGCGGCGGCGGGAGCGGCGGGCGTAGGCCTCGCGTGGCTGATAAGCGCGCTGATATAGCGGCGGGCGGGTCGGCGGCGCGGCGGGGGTATTGACAAAGCCGCGGGGGTGTGTTATAATAAGGCCACTTGTGTGACCGTTTTGGGCAGTGTGCGCTTGCGAGGCAGACTGCTTTATATGGAACCTCCATAAATTGTCGCGGGTGGTCGTTGCCGCGACTGACGGGGGGCTTGTTTTGGTGCGTGCTATTGCATATGCGCGTATGCAGGAATAGTTCTTTTGCCTTGGCGGGTTCTCGCCATGAAGAATTCCGACGTGTTTTAAGTGTACTTTTCTGCCGCGAGCAGAGAAAGAACAATTTGATTATGCCGAAGGCATAATCAAATTCAAAAGAGTCGCCCCAAAGGGGACGAACCTACGGTTCGCCCCCTCTGGACTCCCCCACTCCCGTGATGCTTTATGGGGACGGGCTCACCCTTGCCGAAGTCTGCATCCGGCGGAAAGACGCCTTTCGGGAAGCTCACTGCGTCCGCGTTCATACTCGCCGG
>CAVIBA010000106.1:2426-6877 GCA_963640785.1 Bulleidia sp. | reverse complement strand
CGCCGGGCTCCGACTCGGCGAGCACGGGGGAGAATACCGCCGCGCCGTCCGACACTCCAGCGGAAACAACAACGGCACAGCAGGTGTCGACAGGAGGTTACAAGGTGCTGAATTACGATGATTTCAAGGCCATGTGGTTGTCGCAGTTTGACCTCGGCGAGGTCTACAAAAACGGTTCCGCACAGCGCGACGAGGCGTCGTTCACCGGCTATATGAAGACAATTCTCCGGAATGTCAAGTCGCTCGGCATGAACACAGTTATCGTGCAGGTGCGCCCGAACGCTGACTCGATGTACCCGTCGGAGTACTATCCGATGAGCAAATATGTGGTAGGCAGCTATGGGCGCGAGGCGTCGTACGACCCGTTCGCCGTGATAGTCGAGGAGGCGCATGCGCTCGGGCTGTCAGTGCAGGCGTGGATAAACCCGCTTCGCGGCATGACGGACGCCGAGATTTCCAAGGTGCCGGATAAGTATCTGATCAAGCAGTGGTATAACGACAAGAGCACGCAGGGAAAGCAGATTGTCCTCAAGTCCGGGACGTGGTACCTCAACCCCGCCTACGAGGACGTGCGCCAGCTGATAATAGACGGCGCGCGGGAGATACTCGAGAAGTACGACGTCGACGGCCTGCACATGGACGACTATTTCTACCCGACCACGGACGTGTCGTTCGATTCCGCGGCGTACAGTCAGTACGTGCGCGGCGGCGGACGCGAGGCGCTTGCCGACTGGCGACGCTCCAACCTCAACGCGCTCGTCTCCGGTCTTTGGAGCATGACCAAGGCGGTCAACCCCGAGCTTATCTTTGGAATCAGCCCGGCGGGCAACTTCAATACCGTCTACGACTCGCACTACGCCGACGTCTACGAGTGGTGCGGCAAAACGGGCTACATTGATTATATATGCCCGCAGGCCTATTTCGGGCTCGAGCACGCGACGTTTGACTTCAACAAGGTCGTCTCGAAATACCAGAGCATGATAAAGACGGACAGCGTTAAGCTGATTGTCGGCATGTCGCTCGGCAAGGCGCTGAACGGCTCAAAGGGCGAGACGGATAAGTACGCAGGCAGCGGTGCGCGCGAGTGGATAGAGCACAAAGACATACTGGCGCGCCAGCTCGAGATGACCAAATCGTACGAAAAATGCATCGGTGTGGCGTATTTCTGTTACCAGTATTTCTTCAATCCGCTAAGCGGGGCGGAGAACTCCGGAACCCGTCAGGAGCGCGCCGCATTCCTGCCGCTGCTCAAAGAAATCAGTTGGCAAAAAAATTGAACAATTTCTTGACATTTTACTGCGCATATTGTATAATTAATGAACAAATATTAGGAGGAGTATCTGCTATGAAAAAAATCATTCTATCTGCTCTGCTGATTGTTGCCCTTGTGGCCGTTATGGCGCCTATGACGGTCTCCGCGGCTGATGGAACCGCTGTTTCCACTGCCGAGGAATTCGAGAAGATGGTCAGCGGCGGCACCTACTACCTTGCCAACGACATCGATTTTGGCGGCAAAAAGTATGAAGGCTGCATTTTAGAAGAATTCAGCGGCGTGCTGAACGGCGAAGGCCACTGCATTTTCAACTTCTCCATCAGCGGTGAGGGCACCGAGAGCGACACCGGTATCATCAAGAGAGCCAACAAGACCGGCAAGCTCGAGATAAACAACCTCATTATCGGTAAAGAAAAGCAGCCCATAACTCTCTACACCAATGCGTCCGGCAAGAGCCACGGCATTCTGGCCGGTGCTCAGGAGAACGCGAACTCCGCAGTCTTTAACGATGTTGCCATCTACGCCGAGATTACCGCTCCCACGACCGGTAAGGCAAACGTCGGCGGCTTCATCGGTTACAGCCGCGCTGTCTCCTTCATCGACTGCAGCTTCAACGGCTTTATCGAGCTCGGCAGCGGACTTGACAAGGTTGACGAGACCTATCACAACGCCGCAGGCTTCATCGGCTCCTGCAACAGCGACATGACCTCGTTCGATAACTGCGAGAACAACGCAAGCATCACTACATACTGCTCCACTCTCGAGGCGCGTGCGGCTGGCTTCATTGCCTATACCCAGTGCACCGTCAGCATGAACAAGTGCCGTAACAACGGTGAGATCACCGTTGCCGACTGCGACAAGCAGATCGCCGACGGTCAGTGCGCAGGCTTCGTAGCTCATGCGAACAAGACCTCTCCCGTCATCTTCGACTACTGCGAGAACTTCGGTAAGATCAACTGCTCCAACTGGAGCGCAGGCTTCGTTGCCAACGCCGTTTCCGGCGCGCTGTTCACTGGCTGTGTTAACGAGGGCGAGTACGACAAGAACGCTATTATAAGCGGCCCGTTCGTTGCGTTCGTCTCCGAGACCGCTATCGTCGACTACACCGGCGAGAACATCGACAAGATCGATCCTTCCGTAACATGGGGAACCACTGCCGAGGATACCACTACCGAGGCTCCGGCGGCTGAAACCACCACTCCGAAGGCTGAGGAGACCACCACTCCGAAGGTTGAGGAGGCTACAACTCCCACTCCCGCTAAGGAAACCACGACTCCTGCTCCCACCACCACGACCACCGCTGGCGATGATAAGAAGGGCGGTTGCGGTTCTGCGATGATTTCCGTTGGTCTCGTTGCCGTTCTCGGCGCGGGCTGGCTGGCGCTTCGTAAGAAGGAAAACTGATTTTGAATTGGTTTAATTGAATAAAGCTCCCCCGTATCGCACGCGATACGGGGGAGCTGCTTTTTTATTTTCAAAAATTACATCCCGGACTTCACTTTTCCGAGATTGTCCGACAGCGCGACGAATTCCGGCATGGTAAGGCGTTCGCCACGTATATCGGGGGAGATGCCGCTGTCGGTGATGGCGCGGAGCAGTCCTTCGCGCGGGATGTCCCCGAAGACGGCGGACAGCGCGTTCGGCAGCGTCTTGCGGCGCTGGCCGAATGCCGCTTTGATGGTTTTGAAGAACAGCTCCTCGTCGGCAGGGCGGTAGGGTTTCTCCTTGTGCAGCTTTATTCTCACGACGGCGGAATCAACCTTGGGCGGCGGCAAAAACAGCCCGGCGGGAACCTTCATGAGCTTCTCCGACGTGCCGTAGTAGGCGAGCACGGCCGTTATCGCGCCGCAGTCGCGGCTGCCTGGCGCGGCGCAGAGCCTGTCCGCAACCTCCGACTGCACCATGACGGTAATGTAGTCAAACGGCACGCGGGACTCGAGCAGCGCCATGAGGATGGGCGTCGTAATGTAGTAGGGAAGGTTGGCGCACACCGAGAGGCCGCCATCGAGGTAGGGCGCGGCAAGGGTGGGGAGGTCGCACTTCATGATGTCGTCGTTGATTATTTTGACGTTGTTGAATTCGTTGAGCGTGTAGCCGAGCGCCGGGATGAGCCCGCGGTCAAGCTCGACCGCCACCACCTGTCGGTAGCGCGATGCAAGCTCGTATGTCAGCGTGCCGAGGCCGGGGCCGACCTCGAGTATGTTCTCGGACTGCCCCTCGCAGCAGCATTCGGCGATCTCCTCGACCACCGAGCGCTCGGTCAGAAAATTCTGCCCGAACTCCTTTCGAAAGGTCAGCCCGTATATTGACATGATTTGCTTTATCGTTTTTATGTCGCAAAGATTCATTTTCAGTCTCCGTGGTTTTGTTTCACCTGATTATACCATGGTTTGACGATAAAAGCAATAAAAATTTTCCGTATTTCAGCTCTCGACGCTCTGCCAAAATAAAAACTTCGAGAAATTAAAAAAACATATGGAAAAAATCAAGGAATTGATGTATAATTAATATAACTGTATCGCAAGGAGGCACATAAATGGGTTTGGGTTCGAAAATTTTCGGAACATACAGCGAAAGAGAAATCAAAAAGCTGCGCAAGACCGCAGATAAAATAGACGCTATGGCGCCGCGCTTCGCCGCCATGAGCAACGAGGATCTGTCCGGCATGACGGAAAAGCTGCGCGAACGCTTCAAGGCGGGTGAGTCGCTTGACTCGCTGCTGCCGGAGGCATTTGCCGCCGTCCGTGAGGCGGACAAGAGAGTGCTCGGCAAATATCCTTTCTACGTCCAGCTGCTCGGCGGAATAATTCTGCATCAGGGACGCATTGCCGAGATGAAGACAGGTGAAGGCAAGACGCTCGTCGCGACACTGCCGGCCTACCTCAATGCGCTCGCGGGTGAGGGCGTCCACGTCGTTACGGTGAACGACTACCTCGCGCGCCGAGACAGCGAGGAGATGGGGCGCGTCTACGAGTTCATGGGGCTGAAGACCGGACTTGTCGTCCACGGTCAGAGCAACGACGAGAAGAAGGCCGCCTACGCCGCCGACATCACCTACGGCACCAACAACGAGTTCGGCTTCGACTACCTGCGCGACAACATGGTGGTCTACAAGGAGAACATGGTGCAGCGCGGTCATCCCTTCGCCATTGTCGACGAGGTTGACTCAATCCTCATC
>CAVIBA010000106.1:0-2416 GCA_963640785.1 Bulleidia sp. | reverse complement strand
AATTTCGGGCGCGGGCGAGGAGTCGACGGATATGTACGACAAGGCCGACGCCTTTGTCCGCACGCTCAAGAAGTTCGTCATCAAGGAGATAGACAAGAAGGAGGCGCATGACGACGTCGACGCCGACTACATCATCGACGAAAAGGCCAAGAACGCCATCCTCACACCGCGCGGAGCCAAGCGGGCGGAGGAGTACTTCGGCCTCGCCAACTACACCGACCCCGAGAACTCGACGCTCGCGCACCACATAAACCAGGCTATCCGCGCGCACGGCGTCATGCAGCGCGACGTTGACTACGTCGTCAACGAGAACGGCGTCATCATCGTCGACGCTTTCACCGGCCGACTCATGCCCGGCCGTCGCTATTCGAACGGCCTGCATCAGGCAATCGAGGCCAAGGAGCGCGTCAAAATCGAGAAGGAAAACAAGACGCTCGCCACAATCACCTTCCAGAACTACTTCCGTCTCTACGGCAAGCTGTCCGGCATGACGGGTACCGCGCTGACGGAGGACATGGAGTTCCGCGAGATATACGGCCTCGACGTCGTCGAGGTTCCGACCAACATGCCCATGATACGCGTCGACCACCCCGACGTGGTCTACAAAAACCTCAAGGGCAAGTACGACGCCATCGTCCGTCAGGTCATCGAGTGCCACGAAAAGGGGCAGCCGGTGCTCGTCGGCACGGTGTCCATCGACAAGTCCGAGGAGCTGTCGCGCAGGCTGAAGAAAGAGGGAATAGCGCACACCGTCCTCAACGCAAAATATCACGAAAGAGAAGCCGAGATAGTCGCGCAGGCCGGAAAATTCGGCGCTGTGACCATCTCCACCAACATGGCCGGCCGTGGTACCGACATCATGCTCGGAGGCAACCCCGAGTTCATGGCCAAAAACGAAATGCGCCGCAGACAGGTGCCTGAGGAGCTCATCGTTCAGGCCGTCAGCAGTGCGCCGACGGACAACGAGGAGATTCTCGAGGCTCGCAAGCTGTTCCACGAGCTGCTTAAGGACTTCAAGACTCAAATCGAGCCCGAGGCACGCCGCGTGCGCGAGGCGGGAGGTTTATTCATACTCGGAACCGAGCGCCACGAGAGCCGTCGTATCGACAACCAGCTGCGCGGCCGTTCCGGACGTCAGGGCGACCCCGGTGAATCGCGCTTCTTCATCTCGCTTGAGGACGACCTCATGCGCCTGTTCGGCAGCGAGCGTATACTCTCGCTCGTCGACCGCATGGGGCTTGACGACGACACGCCCATCGCCGCAAAGATACTTTCCGGTTCCATCGAGCGCGCGCAGAAGAACCTCGAGGAGGCCAACTTCAAGCGCCGTAAGTACGTGCTGACATATGACGACGTCATGAATCAGCAGAGAACCATCATATACAATCAGCGCCGCGCCGTGCTCGACGGGGACGACCTGTCCGGCACCATCCGCGGCATGATGGAGTCCACCATACGCGAGTCCGTCGCCGCCTGCGCGCAGGGCGAGTCGCCCGCCGACTGGAACCTCGAGGCGCTGCGGGCGCAGTACCTCGGCTTCCTCTGCACGGAGGACGATTTCCACTATTCCGAGTCCGAGCTGAAGCATCTGAAGGCTGACGACATCGCGGATATGCTGGTCGAGCGTGCGCTTGACAAATACCGCGAGGAGGAGGAGATGATAGGCTCCGCCCAGATGCGCGAGGTCGAGCGAGCGGTGCTTCTGCGCAACGTCGACACCATGTGGATGGAGCACATCGACGCCATGGAGGATCTCAAGGGCAACGTCGGACTTCAGTCTTACGCTCAGCGCGACCCCGTGACGGAGTACAGAATCCAGGGTGCGGATATGTTTGACGCAATGGTCGCCGATATACGCGAGCGCACGGTGCGCACTATGCTGTGCGTCCGTCCCGCGCAGAAGGAGGTCGAGATAAAGCGCGTTCAGGTCGCAAAGCCACTGACCGAGGGCTTCGAGGGCAGCAACCAGACCGGCGCAAAGAAGGTCGTCCGCAAGGCGGAGCCCGAACCGATACGCCGCCAGAAGACGCCCGACCGCAACGACCCCTGCCCCTGCGGCAGCGGTAAAAAGTATAAAAAGTGCTGCGGTGCCGGCAAAACGGACGGTGACAACTGATGGGCTTCGGAATTCTTTTCGCGGGCTACGCCATCGCCTTTCTCGCGTCGATAACCTATTACGGCTACGTTTTCCGCCTTGTCGGATTCTGCGTCATGGCGGTGGCGCTGCTCCGGCTGCGCGAGTACGGCAAGAGCTTTCGGTATCCGCTCATACTGTCGCTGATTATGACGGTGTACGGCATATTCGAGAGCTACTATGAGCTTGCGGGCAAGTTCGGCTTTGCGCTGCCGTCCTTCGCTGAGTCGCTGCGCCCGGCGATGAACTTGGTGACGAACATCATGAGGAACACGCAGACGA
>CAVIBA010000105.1:0-6916 GCA_963640785.1 Bulleidia sp. | reverse complement strand
GCCTCCCCCTTCCCGAAAGTTTTTGCGGGATCCAAGGGGGCTTTTTTCAAAAAGCCCCCTTGGTGGGGTTCGGGGCAAAGCCCCGAAAGCCGCCCCTCACAGTTTGACCTTAACTGCGCTCCCGTCGGACGAGCGGACGTCGGCGAGGTATAGCAGCGGATGCCGCAATCCGGAACGCCAGTAGGCGCGGACAAAAACCATGAGCGCACGCAGCGGAGGCGTTTTTTCGCGCGTCCGCGGCGCGCACCGCAGACCAAGCCACACAATGAGCATGGTAAGGTGGTTGAACAGCAGCGCCGACGGAATCAGTATCCAAAATCCGTGCTTTTTGTCCTCATTTTTGATGTAAATTCTCATTATTCAACGAATATCTCGACATGATCGCCGTCCGCGCTGTCCACCTCGACCAGCTTGCCGACCAAGCCCTGCTCGACCAACTTGACAATCTCGGCCATGTCGATGTTCCCAAGCGCCGCGTTTTCCGTCACCTGCGGCACGCTGACGCCGATGGCGAGCCCCGCCCTGACCAGCGGCATCGGCAGATTGACGCGCACGCGGTCGCCGTCCCCGCTGTCGACGATGACGTGAAACACCATCGAATCCAGCTTCTTGTTGCGCTCCTCCTCCGTCATCATGCGGACTACGGGCTCGCGCTCCTTGCCGGTGAGCAGCTCGTCGACCGTCACACCGAGCTCCTCCGCGAGCTGCGGAAGAGCGCTTATGTCGGGGCACGAAACGTCGTTCTCCCATTTGCTCACCGCCTGCGCGCTGACGCCCAGCCGCTCGGCAAGCTCGTTCTGTTTTATGCCGCGCCCTGAACGAAGCTCGGCAATTCTCTGACCTAATGTACTCATGTTAATCCCTTCCTTTCTTCGGTGCCTCCATGATACCACACGACACCGCCCGAGTAAAGCGACTGATTGGCGTTTTCAGTCAACCAAACGGAGTTTTTCGGTCAACTGCCGGTTGTTTCGGCTCAAAACGACCACAAAAAGCTACAGTCAGCCCCTTAAAAGCCAAATTCAAACATCAGAACTTCAGATACTGACTCTCGCCCGTCTCGCCGTCGCTGCTGTTGAAGGTGACCTGACAGCCGTCTGGCGACAGCGTCAGCGCGCAGCCCCAGAAGGGGCCGTCCTTCTGCGGACGCGAGCCGACAACAACGGGACAGGGCTGCCCGAGCGCGTCGCGCTCGCCGCCGACGGGCGTGATGTAGCACTTGTGCGTGTGCCCCGCCAGCATGAGCTGCGGGTGTACATCCTCGCGCAGAATGCGCGCCCACTCGCCATAGGTGTCGGTCGCAATGTCAAATTTGTCGGCGTAGCGCTGCGTGAACGGGTTGTGCGCAATGACAAGCCGGTTTTTGACGCCCTCCGCCGCGTACTCCTCGTGGCAGTGCGCAACGACCGAGCGTATGTACTCGGTCTCGCGGCGGCGAAAATCGACGCAGCAGACAGTGTTGCCGTACTCGGCGTTGAAATCGCCCTTGTCCTCGCCGCAGTCGAGCACCAGCCCCCAGATGTGACCGAGTCGGAAGGTGTAGTAGGAACGGCCGTTGTCGGTCGGCGTGTGCTCGGCTATGTGCTCGGCATGAATACCGCGCATGTCGTGATTGCCGCGCGAAAAGACAATCGGAATCTCGCCGCCGGTCAGCTCCGAACCGATTTTGTGTATCGTCGTCAGGAACGAAATTTCGCCGCTGTGGTTGGGTATGTCGCCGTTGAGAATGAGCAGATCGAGCCCGTCGCCGAAGAAGCGCCCCGCCGCGACCGGCTGCTCGACACGGTTGTGCGCGTCGGAGATGTGGTAGATGTTGACCGTCTCGCGCGTGATGGGACGGAAGGGCGACTCATAATACTCAATGTCGCCCGTCTCGGAGAAGTAGGGCTTGCGCTCGATGACACGGCGGAAACAGACGGTGTACCGTCCCGCGCGGTCAAGCTCCGCCGTTGGCACCGTCATGCGGTGCGTGGTGACGTCGGAACGGAGAATGCCGTTGGAATCGTCGTAATAGCAGCGGTCGCCGACCGCTACCCACATAAGCGTCTCACAGCTGACGGGGACAAGTATCTGATAATTGCTGCCGACGGCGTAGACCACCGGCGTTGTAAAGAAGGCGTCCGGAATGCATTTCATAGGCTGACTCACTTTCTTTTTTTAGGACGCCGCCGCGAAATTTGCGGGTAGCGTCCTGATAATTTTACAGTAAAAACTCTCACGTGTCAATAACCGCGCGCACTTTCGGCGCAAAAAAGGCTCCCCACGGGAGCCTTTTTTTCATGCTTACTCAGCCGCCGTCGTCTCGACGTACAGCTCGTAATTCTTGAGCTTGGTCTTGGTGAAGATACGCGTAGCGTAGTAGGTGGAGTCGTACTTGGACAGCTCCTTGCTTATCACGTATGCATCCTGGTTGAAAATGATGGGGATGATGGGCATCTTGTCGAGCAGCATCTTCTCTGCGTCGTGCAGCAAAGTTGCTCTCTTGGCGATGTCCTTCTCCGCAAACACCTGCTCGATAAGAGCGTTGTACTCCTCATCGTCGAAGCCGGTGATGTGGGGCATAACCTCGTAGTTGAGCGTGGTCATATCGATAGCCTGACCTGCAAATCTCTTTGCGAGCGGTGCGAGCATCGCGAATGCGTCGGGAGACGCAGAGACGTAATCAAGCGCGATAACCTCGAAATTGCCGGCGTAAAGTGCCTCGTTGAAGGCGTCGTCCTTGATGTCGGTCGCGATTTCGTCGGTCAGTTTGTTGTAGTCGTCGTTGACGACGGCCGTCACGCGGTTGACCGTGACCTTGAAGCCGAGCGAGCTCCATGCGGCGGCAACTGCCTCGGCGATAAGCACGTGAACCTCGGACTCGTCACGAACGGTGATGGCAAAGCTGTACTTGGAAGCGTTGATGCCGGAAGCGGCCAGCGCAGCCTGTGCGGCGGACATGTCAGCCGCAGTGCCGATAATATCGCCGCCCACGTTTCTGAACAGCTTCTTGACGGACTTGCTGTCAAACACGCCGTAGGGGATAAGACCCGTCGCGGCCTTGGCGAACACTACCTGCTTTGCAATGGCCTCGCGGTCGATTGCGAGAGAGAGCGCGCGTCTGACATCGGCGTTTGCGAATATATAGTCACCCGTCGGGTTTTCGTCGGCGTCCTTGCCGCCGTCGGATATAAGCGCTTTTTCGTTGAGAAAGTATGTGTGTGTGGACATCTCGTCAGTAACCTTGGCGATATCTGCGTAGTCGGCTCTGAGCGACATGGGAATCTCGCCGATGTAGAACAGCTGACCCGCGTCGTACATAGCCTTGAGCTCCTCGTCGGAGACGGAGAAGTCGACAGTCAGGCGGTAAGGTGTAACGGCCTTATCAAGCGCGTCCTTATTCTTACCACGGAAGTAGTAGGGGTTACGCTCAAGCGTCATGGACTCCTCGCCCTCATCGTAGGAGGCAGAGCGCAGCGTGAAGGGGCCAGAGCAGACAGTGGTAGCAGGCTTCTTAGCCCAGTCCACGTTCTTGGAAACGATGTCCTCGCGCAGAGGAACCAGCGCGGGGCTGGTGAGGTTGAGGATGAACTGGTCGTAGTCGATCTTGGTCTCGAAGGTGATCTCGAGCACGTTCTGCTCAGGGTCGGAGATACCGAGGTCGTCGATGGAGCAGTCGCCCTCGACAACGGCACGCGCGTTCTTTATATCGAACAGCAGCGCGGCAGCCGTATCCGAGTTTTCAACCTCAAAAATGCGCTTCCACGCATATATGACGTCTGCGGCGTCAACACTGATACCGTCACTCCAGCAAGTGTCCTTGAGGGTGATGGTCATTTTGTGCTGGTCGGTCTCTTCGTCGTCAAAGACCTTGTAGCTCTTGACGAGGTCGTTCTTGACCTTGCCATTCTTGTCGAGCTTAAAGAGACCCGAGTAGAGCAGACTGATAATTTTCTGGGCAGACTTGTTGTTGAGAGAGTAGGCAGGGTCAAGCTCGTAAATGACGTCGGATATGTACATTTTGATGTACGCGCCCTTGTCTTCTTCAACTTCTTCATCCCCTTTATTCTTGTCGTCATTGCCATTGTTGCACGCCATCAGCAGGGGCAACAGCATCAGAAGACAAAGGATCAGGGAAATCAAGCGCTTATTCATGGTTTGGAACATCCTCCTTGTGCAAAAAAGAAAAATCGGAACATCGGGGAAACAAACAATATTGTTCTATACATTATACCATCAAATTGCCCTTTTAGCAATCAACAATTGGCAAACAGAAAAATATTCGGACGTTTGCACAATACACGGCCTTCATATCTATGCAATTTACACATAGACCGCCGACAAAAAGCGTATACATAGCCGTCTTAAAGCTGCCCGACAGCTATATTATAAATGAAAACGCGAAAAAATGCAAGAGTGAAAACGTCAAAAGCGTGAAATTTTCTTTGACAAACGGAGGAAGCATGATGAGTCAGGATAGGGACATAAGCAAAATGGACGCGTCCTACGCGCACAGCGACCTTGCGCTCGAGTGCGCGGGCGGCGCGGATCTGTCCGAGGAGAAGCGCGGCGGGTGCACGGTGACGCGGCTTTTCGTCAGCACGCGGCAGAGCGAGGAGAGGTACGGCAAGCCGCGCGGGCATTACGTCACGCTCGAGTGCGGGCGCATATGGGAGTTTGACGACGAGCGTACCGAGTGCGTCAGCGAGGTGCTGGCGGGCGAGCTTGTGCGCATGTGCCGCGCCATGTGCGGCCGCGCGCCCGACCGCGACTTCGGCATACTCATCGCCGGGCTCGGCAACGGCGACATCACCGCCGACGCCATCGGCCCCGAGACGGTGCGCCGCATTGAGGTGACGCGCCACCTGCGCTCCTACCTGCCGGACGCCTACCGGACGCTCGGCGTCTGCGCCGTATCGGCGCTCGCGCCAGGCGTTCTCGGGCAGACGGGCATCGAGACGGTCGAGCTGGTCCGCGGCGCGGCGGGCAACGCCGCACCCGACCTCATCATCGCAATAGACGCGCTGGCGGCGCGCTCGGTCGCGCGGCTCGCGACGACGGTTCAACTGTCCGATAACGGCATCAACCCCGGTTCGGGCATCGGCAACACCCGCCGGGCGATAAGCCGTGAGACGGTCGGCGTTCCGGTGCTGGCGCTCGGCGTGCCGACGGTGGTCTCGAGCGCCACTCTGGTCTACGACGCGCTGCGCGAAGCGGGCGTCGGACACGTCAGCCGCGAGCTGCGTCAGGTGCTCGAGCAGGGGCGCGACTTTTTCGTCTCGCCCAAGGAGAGCGACGTTATCGTCAAAAAGGTGGCCGCGCTGCTGGCACGCGCCATCGGCATGGCCTGTACCGTGCCCGCGGAATAAGCAGCGCGCGGGCGGCATATAATGCTCCAGAGACTTTAGGAGGTGCAAAATGGAAAAGGAAAAGATCGAATTGTTTGCGCAAAAGCGTCTGCCGCCCCCGGCAGACGCCGGCAGAACGGGCGGCGGGGCCGTCCGCATACTGGCGCTCGGACTGGCGCTGTTCTCGGTGATATTCATACTGTGCTGCGTCGGTGTCGGCCTGCGCGCCGGGGAGCACGGCCCCGACACCATTGACCCGTCAAAGCTCGGCAGCCTTATGGAGCGCGTGACGGCGGCAATGCGGTCGTTCCCCGGCCGCGACAGCACGGAGGGAACGGACGGCACCGACTCTCAGTCCCCCGCCCCCGACACGGCCGCGCCCACCCCGACGCAAAAGGAGCTTTACGCCTACGACCCGTCCGGCATCCCCGCGAGCCACACTCCCATCCGCCCCTACGACATGAGCCTACGGTCGTACGGCGAAAATTTTATTTACAACAACACGACCTACTCGCCCAACACCGGGGCGCTGCTCGCGCTGAGTACGCTCCCGCGCATTGCCGACACGTCCTCCGACCCCGTGGTACTGATAATACATACGCACGGCACCGAAGCGTACAGTCCGGAGGGCAGTCTGTCCTACGACGGCGTCAGCACGCTGGCGCGGTCGGAGAACATCGAGGAGAATGTGGTGGCGGTCGGGCGCGTTATGGCTGAGGAGCTAAACCGGCTGGGCGTGAACACTCTGCACTGCGAGATAATGCACGACGCGCAGTCTTACCGCGACTCCTACGCCCGCTCGGCGGCGACCATAAACGAATACCTACGAAAGTATCCGACGATAAAATACGTTTTCGACGTCCACCGCGACTCTGTGACCGACTCCTCCGGCGCGCTTCTCCGCCCCGTGACGCTGACAAACGGACATGTCGCGGCGCAGGTGATGTGCGTGGTCGGCAGCGACGCCGGAGGGACGTCCTGCCCGCGCTGGCAGGAGAATCTGTCGTTTGCGCTGCGTCTGCGCGCCGAACTCAACGGCGACTACGGCAGTCTCGGCCGCCCGGTGTGTCTGCGGACGTCGGCCTACAACCAGCAATACGCGCCGGTGTCGCTGCTTCTCGAGGTCGGCGCAAGCGGTAACTACCTCAGCGAAGCGCTCGACGCCGGGCGGCTGTGCGCCGGGGTATTGGCGAGGATGATAAAGGGGAATTGAACGGCGTGGTGTGGGCGTATTGCATATGCCCATGCGCGTTAGTTGAATTTTAAGGTTGCGGTTCTCGCAGGGGTAGCCTGCGGGGACTGCTTTTTTATTAAGAAGAGTTCTTTGGCCTTAGCGGGTTCTCGCCGTGGCGAATTCCGACGTGTTCGAAGTGTACTCGCCGGAACGTCTGCGGGACGTTAAGAACTGTACTTTTCTGCCGCGAGCAGAGAAAGAACAATTTGATTATGCCGAAGGCATAATCAAATTCAAAAGAGTCGCCCCAAAGTGTTGGACATCCCCCACTCCCGTCATGCGTGGTGGGGACGTGCCCATCCTTGCCGAAGTCTGCATCCGGCGGAAAGACGCCTTTCGGGAAGCGCACTGCGTC
>CAVIBA010000104.1:0-6919 GCA_963640785.1 Bulleidia sp. | reverse complement strand
ACTCTTTTGGTACTTTTCTGCTCGCGGCAGAAAAGTACAGTTCTTAACGTCCCGCGGACGTTATGGCGAGTACACTTCTCCACCGTCGGTGGCCTCCACGGCGTGCGCCCGCCAAGGCCAAAGAACTATTTATAAGAAAAGCGGCTCCCGCAGGCTATCCCTGCGAGAACCGCAAAAAAACAATTTAATCAGCATACAGGCATATGCAATACGCCAACCCTACCTCCGCCGGGCGATACCCGTGCTCCTCACCGCGTAGACCACCAGCGATGCGGCGACGACGCCGCCCGCTATGCCGAGCACAACGTATATCGTCTCGCGGCCGTAGACCCACGCCTCGGAGTAGTCCGCCGAAATCAGATTGCTCATGGTGTAATACAGACTGCCGCCGGGTACAAGCGGGATGAGACTCGGCATCAGAAATACCGTCGCCGGAGTGCGGCAGATGTACGCGCAGGTCTCCGAGTAAAACGTTGCGATTACCGACGCTATCAGCGTCGCTACAAATGTGTCGCCGCCGAGGTGCGTGACTGTCAGATACGTCGCCCATTCGATGCCGCCGCCGAGCACCGCCAGCGGAATCCGCTTGAGGTCAACCTGAAACAAAAGCGAAAACCCAAACGTCGAGATCAGAGCGAAAACAATGCCGACAACAAAATCCTTCACGGCCATAACCTCCCCATGAGAAGTATCGCCGCGCCGTAGCCCAGCGCTATTATCGTCGCCAGCAGCAGCGACTGTACCAGCCGGAAAAATCCCGTTATGATGTCGCCGCACAGCATGTCACGTATCGAGGTTCCGATGGTCATGCCGGGAATGAGCAGCATTATCGTGCCTATCATGACCTTGTCGACGTTGCTGCCGAGCCCCAGCTTGACCGCCACGACCGCAAGCACGCCTGCCGCAAACGAGCTGATTATCGCCTGCGCCATGCTGTTGACGTAGCTCGGACGGTGCCGCTCGAGCAGCATCATGACGACGCCGATGACAGCCGCCGCGGCCGCGTCGGCAAGGTTGCCGCCGAAAAACATAGCAAAACCGCCCGCGCCGAATATCGCCGCTATGTATGTCACCCACGCGGGGTAGGGACGCGAGTGCTTGACCTCGCGGATGAGCGCCTGCGCCTCGTCGAGCGTGATTTCGTGCGCGCACATACGCCGCGAGATGCGGTTGTACATGTCCAGCTTGTGCAGATCGTTGCTCGACTCGAGTATGCGCCGCACCTGGCTCGAATACGACCCGTCCGGCATGCGGACGGAGGCTATCATGAGCGAGGTTATGGTGAACGCCTCGACGTGCACCGCCCCGAAGGCGTAGCATATGCGGTTGATTGTGTCCTCGACGCGGCGTATCTCGCCGCCGCAGCGCAGTATGCCCTCGCCGATGTCGAGCGCGTTGCAGAGCAGAGCGTCCGCCGTGACGCCGGGGGGAACCGGAACATCCGGAGCCGGAGTGCCCGACGCCGGGGACGGGGGCGCGCCCGCCTGCCCGGAAACAGGAATTTTCGTGTCGTTCATGTATATTACCTGTCGGAAAAACGTATTTTGTGATACCAATATATCATATCGCACGGATTTTGTCAATAACCAATCGCGGCGCTATTGACAAAAACGGGGGATTGTGATAACATAATGTGTTGTTAATGAAAGTAAGACGCTTATCATATGGGGGTCATTATGAAAGAAAATATTCAGGCACTGCGGGAACGCATTGAGACAAGTCTTGAGAGTGCGGGTTCGACCTCGGCACTGCGCGAGATAAGGTCGGCGTTTCTCAGCCGCACCGGCGAGATACCGGCGCTTATGAAACAGCTCGGCGCGCTTCCCAAGGAGGAACGTCCCGAGGCAGGCAAATATATCAACGAATTCAAGGAGTGGGCGTCCGGTCTTATCGAGCGGCGCGAGGCCGAGCTTGCCGCGCGCGAGCTCGCAGCGCGCTATGAGCGCGAGACCGTCGACATCACCATGCCGGCCGTCGCCGCGCCGCAGGGGTCGCTGCACCCCGTCACCATCGTGCGCGACGAGCTGACGCGCATATTCTCGGGCATGGGCTTCACCGTCTACGAGGGGCGCGAGATTGAGGACGATTACCACAACTTCACCGCGCTCAACCAGCCCAAGGATCACCCCGCCCGCGACAAGCAGGACACCTTCTACGTCACCGACGACATCCTGCTCCGCACCCACACCTCGCCCTGCCAGATTCACATGATGGAGACGACCAAGCCGCCCTTCAAGGTCATCTGCCCCGGACGAGTTTTCCGCTGCGACGACGACGCAACCCACGCGCCCATGTTCCACCAGATGGAGGGGCTTGTCATCGACCGCGGGCTGTCGCTGTGCGACCTGCACGGTCTGCTCGACACGCTGGCTAAGGCCATGTTCTCGTCCGACGCGCGCACGCGCTTCCGTCCCTCCTACTTCCCCTTCACCGAGCCCTCGGTTGAGGTGGACGTCAGCTGCTTTGAGTGCGGCGGCAAGGGCTGCCGCCTGTGCAAGGGCACCGGCTGGATTGAAATTCTCGGCGGCGGCGTCGTAAACCGCCGGGTCATCGAGAACTGCGGCCTCGACCCCGACGAGTGGACAGGCCTTGCCTTCGGCGCGGGCATCGAGCGTATCGCCATGCTCAAGTACGGACTCAACAACATCCACCTGTTCTACGACGGGGATGTCCGTATCCTTTCGCAATTTCACTGATAGGGGGAGAGAGCAATGTATTTACCGTTAAGCTGGCTCCGCGAGCTCGTCGAGCTCGACGGAATCGAACTCAAAACAATAGAGGACGGCCTGTTTTCCTGCGGCCTTGAGGTCGAGGAAAAGCGGGACGTCGCGCCCGACGTCTCGGGCGTTTACGTCGGCGTGGTCAAGAGCATAGAGCGCCACCCCGATTCCGACCACATGTTCGTCTGCATCGTCGACTGCGGCGGGCACGGGCACGATATTCAGATAGTTACCGGCGCGCAGAACGTCCATGCGGGCGACCACGTCCCCGCAGCTCTCGACGGCGCGCGCGTTTACGGCCGCCGCAAGGGTGAGGACAACCGCCCGCCCGAGGTCATGACCATAAAGAACGGCAAGCTGCGCGGCGTCGCGTCGAACGGCATGCTGTGCTCCGGCGAGGAGCTGGGCATCGACGACGACTGGTACGAGGGCGCGTCCGTCGACGGCATCATGATGCTGCCCGCCGACAGCCTTCCCGGAACCGACGTCAAGGCGCTGCTCGGTCTCGACGACCAGGTCTGGGACATCTCCGTTACCGCCAACCTGCCGCACTGCCAGCATGTTTACGGCGTTGCACGCGAGCTGGCCGCGCTGCTTGACCGTCCCTTCCGCGAGCCGGAGCTGAGCTACCACCCCGTTGCCTGCGACGACGTCAGCGTCGGCGTCAGCGTCGAGGCTCCCGACCTCTGCCCGCGCTACATCGCGCACTACGTCAAGGACATCAAGGTCGGAAAGTCGCCCGAGCTCATCCGCCGCCGCCTTAAAATGTGCGGCATCAACGCGATAAACACCATCGTCGATATAACAAATTATGTGCTGGTCGAGATGGGTCAGCCTATGCACGCTTTCGACTTTAACAACGTCGGCGGGCACAAGATAATAGTCCGCCGCGCGGCCGAGGGCGAGAAAATCGTCACGCTCGACGAGCGCGAGTTCACGCTCTGCCCCGAGAATCTGGTCATTTGCGACGCCGAGCGTTCCGTGGCGCTCGCCGGCATCATGGGCGGACTCAACAGCGAGATTACAGACGCCACCCATGAGGTGCTGTTCGAGGCGGCCAAGTTTATGCGCGGCAACATCCGCAAGACCTCGCGTTCGCTCGGTCAGTCCTCCGACTCGTCGCACCGCTTTGAGAAGGGCGTCGACGAGTACACAACCGGCCTTGCCATGAAGCGCGCGCTGCACCTGATCGAGGAGTTCGGCTGCGGCACCGTCACGACGCTTGAGTGCGACGCCTGTGCCGATCCCGGCCGCAGTCAGCCCGCCATAAGCACGACCTTCCGCGCCATCAACGACGTGCTGGGCATCGAGGTTCCGCACGACACCATCACCGCCATCCTCCGCCGCATGAATTACACCGTCGGCGTCGACGGCGACCGCATTGTCGCCACGCCGCCCGCCTACCGCGAGGACATCGAGGGCAGCGCCGCCGACCTCGCCGAGGATATCATCAAGATGTACGGCTATCAGCACATCGCGCCGCGGTTTATGGTCAACGCCGCCATCACGGCGGGCGGAGTCAACCGCGATCAGCTTAACACCTCGAACGTCAAGCTGTGCCTCAAGGCGCAGGGCTTCTGCGAGACCATGAGCTACTCCTTCTACTCGACCGCCGAGCTCGACATGCTGCGCCTCGCGCCCGACGCGCCCGAGCGGAACGTCGTTCGCGTCTCCAATCCGCTCAGCGAGAAGTACGCAATCATGCGCACGACGCTCGCACCGTCCATTGTCAACATTCTCTCGGCCAACGCCAAGCGCGGCAACGACCGCGTGCGCGTCTACGAGATAGCCAATATTTTCATTCCCGAGGGCGACGGCACGGTGCTTCCGCGCGAGTGCAGACGCCTGTGCTTCGGCCTTTACGGCAACGGCGAGAGCTTCTTCACCGCCAAGGGCGTGCTCGAGACGCTGGCGACCTGCTTCGGCGTGACGCTCGGCTATACGCGCACGACTCGTCCCTTCATGCACCCCGGCGCAACTGCGGCCGTGACGTGCGGCGGGCGTGAGATCGGCTACATCGGTCAGCTCTCCTACGAGGTTGCCGACGAGAACGAGATTGCGCAGAGCGCCTTTATCTGCGAGCTGGACTACGACGCATTCTCTGCGGCGTTCGCGACGCGCATGACATACGCGCCCGTCTCGCCCTACCGCAGCATTCACCGCGACCTCGCGCTGCTCGCGCCCGAGTCCATGACCTGCGGGGAGATTGAGGAGGTTATCCGTTCGGCGTGCAAGCTGGTGAGCAGGGTTGAGCTGTTTGACATTTACCGCGGCGGCCAGGTGCCGTCGGGATTCAAGAGCATGGCCTTCGCGCTGACCTTCACGCCCGAGGACAAGGAGCTCATGCCCGAGGACGCGGACAAATTTGTTGCCAAGATTCTCAAGTCACTCGAGTACCTGCTGGGGCTTAAGATCAGGTCTTAAAAAAATTGAATTTTTAGGTTTGCGGCTCTCGCCGGGGTGCCCGGCGGGGGCCGCCTTTTTATCAAGAAACATACCCCCCTACACGTTTAATCCAAACACACTGAAAAAGGAGACCACCGGGTCTCCTTTTTTCACTTGTTCACTTCTTCCCGTAATTTCGCCAGCTCGCGCTCGAGCTCTTCTATGCGGGCGCTCATGCGGCACAGCTCCTGCGAGACGGGGTCGGGGATGTGCACCTGGTCCATTTCCTGACGCGGCGCGCTGCCCTTTTTGCAGACTATCCGCGCCGGGATGCCGACTGCCGTCGTCCCCGCAGGCACCTCGGACAGCACAACTGCGCCCGACGCGATCTTCGCGCCGTCGCCTACCTTAAAGGGACCCAGTATGCGCGCGCCCGCGCCGACCATGACGTGGTTGCCGAGCGTCGGGTGACGCTTGCCCTCGTCCTTACCGGTGCCGCCGAGCGTCGCACCCTGGTAAATGGTGCAGTAGTCGCCGATTTCGGTCGTCTCGCCGATGACAACACCCATGCCGTGGTCAATGAAAAGGCACTTTCCTATTTTCGCGCCGGGGTGTATTTCAACGCCCGTCCGGAAACGGCCGCACTGCGACACCCAACGGGCAATAAAATACCAGTGTATCCTGTAGAAAAAATGAGCTATCCGGTAAAAAATCAGGGCGTGAACGCCTGAGTAAAGCAAAATTATCTGCGCGGCGTTCTTCGCCGCCGGGTCGCGCTCCTTGATGGAACGGACAAATTCACGTAAGCCTTTGAACATGTTTTTACCCTTCAATATAGTTGTTATACTATTATTATATAACTTCATCACACGAATGTCAATAATTAACCCGTTCTGTCCCGAAAAATCGGACGAACACTTGAATTTTCGCGCGACCCGTGTTAAAATGATTGTACTTTCAAAGGAGAATTCTGTGAAAAGGATAATTTGCATTATGATCAGCGGATTGATACTACCCTCTATGTCCGCCTGCACTGGCGGCAGAAACGGTACCGGAACCACTTCCTCCGATACCCCGAACACCCCGAGCACCTCTCAACCTGCCCACGACCCGGCGTCGGACACCGTGGCGGACACCGCACGCGACACGTCGAAGACCTACCGCGTCCTGCTCATCGGCAACAGCTTCACCTACTACAACGACATGAACAAGCCGAACGGCATTTTTTACAAGATTGCCACCAATGCGGGCTACAACGTCACAGTCGACTCGGTTTACAAGGGCGGCTACTACCTGCATCAGTACCTCGACGAGAACGACGAGTACGGCAGGCAGGTGCTCCAGCGCCTGACCTCAGGAATAAGGTACGACATAGTCGTGCTGCAGGATCAGAGCGCCGTGCCGATTTCCAACCCCGCCGACTTTTACGACGCCTGCCGCCGCTTCAAGACGCTCATCGACGCCAACGGCGCCGAGATGTGGCTGTACGAGACGTGGGGCTACAAGGCCGGTCACAAGAACCTTTCGAATTTCGGCAGCGACACCTTTGATATGGAAATGAAGCTGCGCGCCGCCTACACCGCCATCGGTGAGGAGCTTGGCGTGCCGGTCGCCTACGTCGGCGCGGCCTTCTCGCGCATGTACGCCGACCACCCCGAGGTTGAGATATACCACTCCGACCTCAAGCACCCCGGCGCGATGGGCAGCTACCTCATCGCCTGGACGCTGTTCGGCACGATATTCGGCGTCGACCCGGCGACGCCGGAGTTCGGCTGCATCCTCCCAAAGAGCTGCGACGACCTGCTCCGCGCGGC
>CAVIBA010000103.1:0-6955 GCA_963640785.1 Bulleidia sp. | reverse complement strand
ACCGGGCTCAAGACGGGCGCGACCTCCAAGGCCAAGTTCTGCATGAGCGCGACGGCCATGCGCGACGGAATGCATCTCATCTGCGTCATTATGGGCGCTGAGACGCGCGACATACGCAACTCCGCCGCGACCGAGCTGCTCGACTGGGGCTTCGCCAACCATTCGCTTTACGCCGACGAGGCGGGCGAGGTCGGCGAGATTCCCGTGACGGGCGGCGTGGGCAACGCCGTGACGGCGAGGTGCGAGCGGTTTTCGGTCGTCGTTCCGAAGGGCAGCGAGAGCCGCGTCGAGCGGCAGCTGACGCTTGAGACGTCGCTCGCCGCACCGGTAGAGAAGGGCGACAGGGTCGGGAGCGTGAAGTACGTCTGTGGCGGGGAGGTGCTGGGCGAGAATCCGGTATTTTCTGGTGAGAATGTGGCGAAAATCAGCTTCGGTCAGCTTTTCCTGAGGATTTTATCGGCTTTTGTTATGTAAAAAACGAAAAAACTATTGAAAAGCGGACGGAAATATAGTATTATTATATACGGTAAAAGAATCTATAAAGACACAGAAGGCTTGAAAATATGATTAGCTTAAACGAAAAATACGTAAGATCATTTGTCAGCGAGGAAGAGCTGGACAATATCAGCAAGATGGTGTATGCCGCGGACGCTATGATCCGCGAGGGCACCGGCGCAGGGCACGATTTTCTCGGCTGGGTAGACCTCCCCGAGAACTACGACCGCGCCGAGTTCGATAAAATAAAGCAGACCGCCAAGAAGATACGCGAGATCTGCGACGTTTTCGTCGTCATCGGTATCGGCGGCTCCTACCTCGGCGCGCGCGCCGTGGTTGAGTTCCTGAAGTCCAACATGTGCAACAAGGTGTGCCACGATATGCCCGAGATATACTTCGCCGGCAACAACATCAGTGCACTTGCGATGAAGGAGCTTATCGAGATCTGCCGCGGACGCCGCGTCTGCATCAACGTTATATCCAAGTCCGGTAAGACGACGGAGCCCGCTATCGCTTTCCGCATTTTCCGCAGCCTGCTCGAGGAGCAGTACGGCGTTGAGGGCGCGAAGGAGCGCATCTTCATCACCACCGACCGCGAGCGCGGCAACCTCAAGCACTTTGCCGACAGCATGGGCTACACCACATTCGTGGTGCCCGACGACGTCGGGGGCCGCTTCTCGGTGCTGACGCCCGTCGGACTTCTGCCTATCGCCGTCGCCGGTATCGACATTGACGAGCTGATGGCAGGCGCGAACGACGCCCGCGTCAAGTTCAGCAAGGCCGACATAAAGACCAACGACTGCTACCGCTACGCCGCCCTGCGCAACATTCTCTACCGCAAGGGCAAGGTGACCGAGATTCTGGTCGGCTACGAGCAGTACATGCAGATGTTCTGCGAGTGGTGGAAGCAGCTGTACGGCGAGAGCGAGGGCAAGGATCAGCGCGGAATCTATCCGTCCTCCGTCATTTTCTCGACCGACCTGCATTCGCTCGGTCAGTACATTCAGGACGGTATGCGCAATCAGTTTGAGACGGTCATCTCCATGAAGACGCCGGACGCCGAGGTCATTATCCCTGACGACGCCGACAATATCGACGGACTGAACTTCCTGTCCGGCAAGTCGGTTTACTACGTCAACACCATGGCGCAGAAGGGAACATTGCTTGCTCACGTCGACGGCGGCGTGCCGAACATCGTTCTCGAGGTTGAGAACCGCGACGCGCGCAATCTCGGCGGCATGATTTACTTCTTCGAGCTGGCCTGCGCAATTTCGGGCTACCTGCTCGGCGTCAACCCCTTCAACCAGCCCGGCGTTGAGGCGTACAAGAACAACATGTTCGCGCTGCTCGGCAAGCCCGGCTTTGAGGAAGCCCGTGCGGCACTTGAAAACAGATTAGCATAAATATAAACTGGAGGAACAAAATGATCAAACTTATTACCGGTATCCCCGGAACAGGCAAGACCAAGATGCTCATCGGCATGGTCAACGAGGCTGTTCAGTCTTCGAAGGGCAACATTGTCTGCATCGAAAAGGGCATCAAGCTGCGCTTTGACATCAATTACAACGCACGTCTGATAAACACGGACGAGTACCTCATTGACGACGCTCAGTCGCTGTTCGGATTTCTCGCCGGAATCATAGCCAGCAACCACGACGTCACCGAGATCTTTATAGATTCCGCTTTCAAGATTTGCCAGAACAACATGGCCGCATTTGAGATGGCCGTTCGCGAGATGGAGTTGCTCTCCAACAAGACGGGTGTCGACATAATCATCACCTCCTCTATCCCGAAGGGTGAGGAGCCCGAGGCGCTCAAGAAATTTATCTGACGCACATTTGCCGGGGGCGTGACGCGCCCCCGGCTTTTTGCGTTCAGGCCGCCGGAGGAGCGCGGCGCTTTTCCCGGCAGTGCGCATAAGTCTTTGGCTGAAATTTCGGAATAATTGACATTTGCTATTGATTATTGAGCCGCCGCGGGATATAATTATAGGTATGAAGATAAGGCTCCGTCGCGCAGTCCACGGACAGTGAAGCGGGCCATAAGGAGACGGAAATGAACAAATACAGAAAGCTGCTGTCTGACACACTTATACTCGGACTCGGCACCTTTGCCTCAAAGGTGCTTGTCTTTTTGCTCATGCCGCTTTATACCGCCTGCCTGAGCCCCGAGCAGTACGGCACAGCCGACCTCATCTCACAGACGGCCAACCTGCTCATTCCGCTCGCCTGCGCGGGCATCTGTGACGGTCTTTTCCGCTTCACGCTTGACTCGGGGGCGGACAAGCCGTCGGTGTTCCGGACGGGGCTGCGCATACTCTGGATAGCTTCGCTGGTGTTTCTCGCCGTCTCGCCGCTGCTGTTTTTTCTCGACGTGTTCACGGGGTACGCGTGGCTGATTGTGGTCTATGTGCTGGCGTCGAACCTGCACTCGGCGTGCGCGCAGTACATCCGCGCCTGCGACCGGCCGCGGCTGTTTGCGGTGCAGGGAATAGTCAACACCGCGCTGGTCATCGCGCTGAATCTGCTGTTTCTGCTCGTGTTCGACATGGGAGTGACGGGGTACGTGCTCTCGGTCGTGCTGGCTGACCTGCTTGTGAGCATTATGCTCGTTCTCTACGCCAGACTCGACCGCGACGTGCGCGCCGGGCGCTTTTCGCGTGAGCTCGCCGGGCGGCTGATACGTTACAGCCTGCCCATGATTCCCACCACCATCTTCTGGTGGATAACCAACGTGTCCGACCGCTACATCGTCACGGCGATATGCGGCAAGGCCGATAACGGCATATATTCCGCCGCCTACAAAATTCCGACGCTCATAACGCTGCTGTGCTCGGTGTTTTACGAGGCGTGGCAGTTTTCCGCCGTGCGTGACGCCGAGAACAAAACCAAGTCCGACTTTTTCGGCCGGGTCTTCGGCTACTATTCCGCTCTCATGCTGACGGGCGGCGCTGGGGTGGTACTGCTCTGCCGCGTTCTCTCGGGAATGTTACTCAACAAAGCCTACGAGGACGCGTGGAAGTACATTCCCGTGCTGACGCTGGCGGCGGTCTTCTCGGCGCTGACGACGTTTATGGGAAGCGTCTATCTCGTCAAAAAGAAGAGCATGATGTCGTTTCTGACCTCGATGTTCGGCGCGGTGCTCAATATAATTCTCAATTTTATTATGATACCGTCCATGGGCGCGCAGGGTGCCGCCGTCGCGACGGCGATAAGCTACGCCGCCGTCTTCGTCCTGCGGACGATAACGGCGCAGCGGCATGTCAGCTTCCCGGTCGGGTATGTGCGGCTGGCGCTCGGCACGGCGCTGCTCATCGCGCAGTGCGTCTTTACGGTGCTTGAGGTGCGGCTGTGGTACGTCTGGTCGGCGGCTCTGACGCTGGCCGTCGTGACGCTCAATGCGCGCGCGCTGTGGGGCTTTGTCACGGGCACCATCGGTCAGCTGCGCCACCGCGGCTCACGCGAGTGAATCATATAGGGCATCACCGCGCCTCTTGGAGTTGCGTGGTGACGTCATAAGCCAACAATTTTTGCAAACCTTCAAGGAGAAAACCCAATGACCCCAAATTACAGCCTCACGCGGATCGCCTGCTACATGGGCAACATTTCCATGTCCGCTGTGGCAAACCTCACGCCGCTGCTGTTTCTTACATTCCGTGAGCTGTACGGAATTTCATACACGCTGCTCGGACTGCTCGTAACGGTGAATTTTCTGACGCAGCTTGCTATCGACATGATATTCTCGCTGTTCTCGCACCGCTTCAACATCCCGTTTGTCGTGCGCATGACGCCCTGGATCACCGTGACTGGGCTTGTCATTTTCGCTGTTATGCCCATGCTTTTCCCTGGCGCGGCGTACGCCTTTATCGTCGTGGGAACGCTGATATTCTCGTCGTCCGCGGGACTTAGCGAGGTGCTTATCAGTCCCGTTGTGGCGGCCATCCCGTCCGACAACCCCAGCCGCGACATGAGTATGCTCCATTCAATTTACGCGTGGGGCGTCGTCGGCGTGGCGATTATCACAACGCTGCTGCTCCGCCTTGTCGGGCACGAGCATTGGCAGTATGTGGCGCTCATGTGGTGCGCGGTGCCGGTCTGCGGCGGAATTCTCTTCGCGCGCGCGCCGCTGCCCCCGCTCGAGACGCCCAAGCGCACCTCGGGTGCGGCCGGAATGTTCAGGAACCGTTGGGTGATGCTGTGCGTGCTGTCGATATTCTGCGGTGGCGCGGCGGAGAACACCATCTCGCAGTGGTGCTCGAGCTATATAGAGAGCGCGCTCGGCGTTTCAAAGACGTACGGCGACATTTTCGGCGTGGCGGGATTTGCCTTTATGCTCGGACTCGGCCGCACGCTTTACGCCAGGCTCGGCCGACGAATATATCCGGTGGTGCTCTGGGGCTTTGCCGGGGCGGTCGTCTGCTATCTCACCGCCGCGCTGACGCCGGTGCCGCTGCTCGGACTCCTTGCCTGCGGACTGACCGGACTCTGCGTGTCCATGCTGTGGCCGGGAAGCCTGCTTATGCTGTCTGACGGCGTTCCTTCAGCCGACGTCGCGGCCTATGCGCTGATGGCGGCGGGCGGCGACTTCGGCAGCTCGGTCGGGCCGCAGATGGTCGGCGTTGTGACCGATGTGGTCGTCGGCAGCGAGTTTGCGGCGGGGCTCACGCAGTCGTGGGGCATCGGCGCAGACCAGCTCGGCATGAAGACAGGCCTTCTGTGCGGCGCGCTGTTCCCGATTGTGGGTATTGTCATCGCGGTTCTGCTCATGAGAGGCTCGAGACGCCTGCACGGCGCGACGCCCGAGACCGCGAAAAACGCGAAAACCACCGAAATCACTGCAACCAAATAAGCGCCAAGCCCGCCGGATCCCGACGGGCTTTTCGCGCCCTTACAACACAAAAAACACTTTTTCAAAAAAATTTTTATAAACCGTGTAAGATTACACGCAACTTGTCGGTATCCCTTGTGGAGAGAGGGGAAGGAGATGGAAAAATGCAGGAAAGCGAAATAATCGAGATGTTGTATCAGCATGACGAGCGCGGACTCGAGGCTGTGTCGGCCGAATACGGAGAGCTGCTGCGCGGCATTGCCGCGGGCGTGCTGTACGACGACATGGACGCCGAGGAGGCCGTCAGCGATACATACATCAAGGTGTGGAGCCTCATCCCGCCTTACCGTCCCCGTTACCTGCGCTCATTTTTGTGCAGACTTGTGCGCGGTCTTGCCATTGACAAGTACCGCTACAACCACCGCCAGAAACGCCACAGCGACTGCGTCATGTTCTCTGAGCTCGAGGACGTGCAGGAGCAGGAACCGGTCGCCGAGGACGCGGACGATGTCTCCGTTTCCGGACTTACGGAGTACATCGACCAGTTCCTTGCGGGGCAGGGCGTTGAGGCAAGGGTGCTGTTTGTGCGGCGCTACTTCATGGGCGAGAGCGTGCAGAGTCTTGCAGAACGCTTCGGCATGACCGAGAACAGCGTTTCGGTAAAGCTGTTCCGGACACGCGAGGCGCTGCGAAAATTTCTTCTTAAAAAGGGGGTGTCGGTATGAGAAAGGACAAATTCATTGACGCTGTCGGCGGCGTTGACGACGTATTTGTGAACGAGGGGCTGAACATTGACAGCGCCTCAAAGCTGAAAGCCGCTGTCGCCGCCGAGCGTCACCGTCGCCTCATGCGCACGGCGCGCGTACTCGGCGCGGCGGCCGCCTGCCTGACGCTTATCGTCGGGGTGACGGTCATCGCGCGCCAACCGTGGCGCGCGCCGGTGTCGGATCCGAGCGAGACCACGGCGGAAAATCTCGTGCAGGGCGGAAATCCTGTCGTCGAGGTCGAAGGCTACGACGCCATGGAGCAGGAGCTCGGGTTTTACGTCCCGAGGCTGACCCGAACGGTCGAACGCTTCGAGGTCGTCAGCTGCGGCGGACGCGCGACCGAGGGTCACGTGTGGTATGCCGACGGCTCGGCGCTCTTCAAAGCCCACGGTACGGGCGACATCAGCGGAGTTTTCGGTGCACAGCTGAAAAACTCGGTGGTGTACGACGGCGTGACAGTCTATTTCTACGCATACGGCGACGGGAGTAGCGCCGGCGAGAAAAGCTACGCCGTCTGGTCGCACAACGGGTGCAGCTATTGCTACCGCGCCGCTGACGACGACATTTACGACACGGTCAGAAAAATCGTGACCGCGTCAGCGGGACGCTGAACCCGCAAACAAAAAATTTTTGAGAAAAAGGTGTTTTATCATGAAAAGAATTCTCACAGCAGTAATCGCACTAATGCTCATTTGTCTCGCGCTTGCCTCCTGCGGCGGCAACAACCAGAAGCCCGACGATACCACGCCGCAGGACACGACCACGGCGAAGGATACCAAAGATACGTCCAAGGACACCAAAAAGGACGACAAGTCCACTACCTCCGAGAAAACTCCCGACACGACGCCCGAGAAGAAGGAAGCCTT
>CAVIBA010000102.1:0-7089 GCA_963640785.1 Bulleidia sp. | reverse complement strand
TCACTTTTTCTATATCTTTTTTATTTTTCAGTCTCACATCTATTGTAACACTACACGCGCGACAAATTATTTTGCTCATAGGTATTGAATTCATAACGGCGGTATGGTATAATTATTTGGATATGTATATTTGGAGCTAATGATACGATTAACCTTTGGAGGTCTGTATTGAAAACCGATATGAAGCTGCGTTCGGGCGCGACAATCCGCAAGATCACTAAAAGAGAGGCCGACTCCCGCAACTACCTGACACGCAGTATACTCACTCAGATGCATCTGCTGCCCGGCGGAGACCCGGTCGCCTTCGACAAAAACGCCGACGGCAGCCTGATTTATTACTATGACCCGTCAAAAGTCGTCGAGGCGCCCCCCGAGCTGTGGTACTACCCCGACGCGCGGACGGAGGAGGTCACGCTCGAGAGCGGAACCGTCATCCCGCGCATGAACGTCAAGCGCGCCGCCGCCTGCGGCTTTTACACGAAGGAGCGCCTCGCACAGATGCATTACGACGTCGTCGAGGAGCCGGTCGCCTATACCTACAAAAAAGACCAGAGCATAGTCTATTTCTATGACAAGAAAACGGCCGTCCGTCAGCCGCTTATGTGCGCCAAGTGCGGCAAGAAGGTTCGCTACCGCAAAAAGTTGTGCGAGGACTGCTACCGCGAGGAAATGGCCGTCCTGCGCATTGAGGGCGACCGCCACCGCAACGCCGAGTACCACATGAACCCCGCCCGCGTGCTGTTCTTCGACCTTGAGCTCACCGGGTTCTATGACCACGACGAAATCATCTCCATCAGCATTCTCAACGGCTACGGCGACGTGATAATGGATACGCTCGTCCGCCCCGTCCATACCAAGAAGTGGAAGAAGACCGAGAAAATCCACGGCATCACGCCCGAAATGACGCAGAGCGCGCCCACCCTCGCTGAGCTCACCCCCCGCATAAAAGAAATACTCGCGGACGCCGACGTCCTCATCGCCTACGGCGTCTCGACGGATTACAGCCACATCAAATACATCTACGAAACCGAAGCCGAGCGCGCCGCGCTGCACGACAAAGTCCGCTGCTGCGCGAATGAGTTCGTCCGTTACGCGCACGAGTGCCGCCCCGAGGTTCAGCACGCAAGCCTGACCGACGCCATGGCCTGCCTCGAGGTCGCGTGGAACGGAACCGCTCACACCTCAATTGCCGATACCGTCGCCTGTCGCCACGTCTGGGACAGGCTGTTCCCCAATTACTACGAAAATTATCACGAGTAAAGGAAGGTAGCCACAATGGGACTCTTTGGCCTTGATAAGCCCCGCCACCGTGAGGAGGGCACCGCACTGCTGACAACGGTCCGCGACAACGTCGGCCTCGCCGTCGTGCGCAGCCTGCTCGACGGCGCTGAAATCCCCTACATCATCAAAGAACGCGGCGCGGGAAGCTCGGTCAAGATAATCGTCGGCTTTAGCATGTTCGGAACGGACATTTTCGTCCCCGAAAGCAGACTTGAGGAAGCGCTCGCGCTCATCACCCCGCCCGACGAAATAGTCGACGTCGATGAGAGCGCCACCGATGCCACCGAAAACGGCGTCAAGGATACCGGCGACTCCGACGCGTCCGACGACGGCGACTCCGACAGCGCAAAAAACGACCGAAACTAAGAAAGAGGCAAAAGGGGAACGCCCGCGCGGAACTCCCCCATTCTGAATTTATGAAAGAAATAATTCTGTGCAAGTACGGCGAAATCGTGCTCAAGGGCGCCAACCGCGGCTATTTTGAGGACATGCTCTGCCGCGAGCTGCGCCGCCGCTCTGCCGCATACGGGCATTTTGACGTCCACCGCTCGCAGAGCACAATATACATCGAGCCTCTCGACGACGACGCCGACCTCGACGGCATGTACGGCGCTGCCGGGCGCGTTTTCGGCATAATCGCGCTGACCCGCGCCGCCGTCTGTGAAAAAAAACTCGATTCCATACTCGCCACCGCGCGCGAATACATCCCGCCCTTCATGGAGGGCGTCCGCACCTTCAAGGTCGAGGGCAAGCGCGCCGACAAGGCGTTCCCGCTCAACTCGATGGAGCTGTCCGCCGAGGTAGGCGCGGCGGTGCTGTCCGCCTGCCCCCGTCTGCGCGTCGACGTACACGCCCCGCAGCTGACCGTCCGCGTTGAAATCCGCGAGACGGCGGCCTACATTCACGCCGGGCAGCGTCCCGGGGCGGGCGGCCTGCCGGTTGCAAGCGCCGGTAACGGTCTGCTGCTGCTCTCGGGCGGCATCGACTCGCCCGTCGCGGGCTGGATGATGGCCAAGCGCGGCATACGGCTCGAGGCCGTGCATTTCGAGTCCTTCCCCTACACCAGCGAACGGGCGCGCCAGAAGGTACTCGAGCTCGCCGGGCTCGTCGCGCACTGGACGGGCGACATAAACGTCCACATCGTCTCGCTGACGCACATTCAGGAGGAGCTGTCGCGCGCCTGCAACGAGGAATATTTCACGCTGCTTCTGCGCCGCTACATGATGACAATCGCCGACCGTATCGCCCACGAGCGCTCCTGCGGCGCGCTCATCACGGGCGAAAGCCTCGGCCAGGTGGCAAGCCAGACGCTGCCCGCCATCGGCGTCACCGACGCCGTGACCAGCCTGCCCGTCTTCCGCCCCTGCATCGGCATGGACAAGGAGGAAATCATCCGCCTCGCCCGCCACATCGGTACGTTCGACACCTCGATTCAGCCGTATGAGGACTGCTGCACCGTCTTCACGCCGCGGCACCCCAAGACGCGCCCCGAGCTGCACAAGGTCGAGGCCGAGGAGCGCAAGCTGGACTTCGAGGCGCTTGTCACCGAAGCGCTAGGCACGCTAAACACCGTAAGAATCAAGGCGGAGTTCTGAGCCGCTGAAACACATATGCCCCCCAAGCCGGGTTCCGGCTTGGGGGGGCTGTTTTACACAATTCGTGTTCCTCTGTTCAGAAAAGCTTCAGGCTCATTCAAGCCCAACCGTGATATACACCGTCTGCTGCGACACGCCCGATTCCTGCGTTGCGAGTCCTCTGCCAGCCATAAGCGCGGCCGACTCGCCGCGGTAGACAACATTGTAATTCAGCTGCGGAGTCACCCCGTATACCACCACCGGGCTACCGTCGTCGTCAAGGGTAATCTGGCGGAAGGAAATGTCAACGCCGTTGTAGGCAACATCGACGTACATTTCATTGTCGTCGCGCCGGTAATCCGGGTACGCCGCCCGTGCCGCTGACTCGACCTTGGAGTCAAACGCGGCGGTGTCAATATCTGAAATGCGGCGCAGTGCCTTGAGAATTGCGGGCTCGGGCAGCGCCGTCACAGCTATGACCGTACCGTCCAGCGCAAGCTCAACGACTGACGAATCGGCAACCATTATATCGCCGACCCTGTTATAAAAGCTCACGTCACAAACATTATATTCACTTGAAATTGCGACGCTGACATGCTCATAATAATCGGTATCCATAAATTCTCCGAGTGCCTCGGTGGCGATCTGCTTGAGCTCAGCCTCGGTTTTAGTTGCCGCCGTGGGCAGTGACGAGTGCGACACCTTGTGGCGGAAACCCACAATTTTATCTGTATCGCCGCTCACGACATAAAACTCCGATGTCGACCCATCTGAACCGTTGTAGGTATAAACGTCATAACTGTAATGCCGGAGAAAACGGTTGATAGTAATTCTCCGGGTCGTCTGATAGGAGCGCCCGTTGAACACAATTGTTCTCTCCGCCAAAGCGTTCTCCGACGCCATAGGCAGCGTAACATCAAGAGCGCTGATAGGTGTTTCGACATCAAAATTGTCTACATAGCCCGCGACAACATCATCATCCGTCGCCGAAGCATACACCCGGACCTCCCCCGGCGTGGCGGTTATATGCGTAATATTTGCGGCACAAGATGTTAGAACCATAACAATTATAATTGCAGCTACCACTTGTATTAATATTTTTTTCATAGCAAATACCTCCATATGTTAAATTACAGCAAGTATGAATCACTGATGCAGAAACAAAATGTTAGTGTTGCTGACTGTTTGATTGGTGTAAGTTGTCCTCATATCAAGTAAAATATCTGAAATATCTGAATATGTTATCTGGCCACGAGAAGCCAACTGCGAAAGAAAATCATTGACCCATGCGTTGGCCTGCGAACAATCGATCTCCACTTTGAATCCAATAACATTTTTTGCTCCCTTTCGATACGTAGCAACGACAAGATTATTCCCCGTCGCGCCACCTTGGCCGCAAAGACAGCAACAGTACAATACCAAATCCGAATTAGACAGCGTTCGCCCTTCGCCCGGGCCCAAGTTTGATTTCCCCATAATCGGAGAATACATGCTATCGTCTCCAAAAATTATATATGTAGACATGCCGTGCCCTCTATAAACAGTTACATCCGAGTTCATCAAATATCTTGCTGCTTCATCGCCACTACCTATACTTGTATATGTCGATATGCTCGCGTTGGTTCCATAAACTCCTCGGATTGAAGAGGATGCCATGCTAAAATAAGAGGTATGATCGTGGCTTCCTCCAAGTGAAGAAGGAATCCCTATAAGTGTAGCCGTTTTTCGATTTTCAGATGACACGGCAACTCTCGTTGAGCCGCTGACGCTTGGATCAGCAGAGCTAATCGCCGCAACAGAGTAAATGCCCTCACTGACACCGGTAACAGCACCATTGGAAGATACATTAACGCCTATATAGCCGGAAGAATATGTCGCGGACTGGTTAAGCGTGGATGTAGAAAAAACCCCGGCCGTCAACTGCGTGCAATTACCAACCTTTACAGCGGCATCTCCATACACTATTATTCCTTCAAGAGATGCAACTTCAGTATCTGAAAGTTTATCAAAACACCATCGTTCAAGCGTTATCCCTGAATACCCATTTACAGTATAAACATTACCGGTACTCTGATTCATAGTCAGTGTTCTGCTTGCCAACCCGTTGTTTTGAACAATGTACCCCTGTGTATCGGAGCTTGCAGAAATTTTCCATTTGGTGCTCTCAAGCGAATATGAGTAGTCAGTTCCTATGCCATAAATCCCTACGTTTGAGGACGTATAGTCAAGCGCCATATTAGGCTTGTGTATTGACCTTAACGTATATGTGTCGTTCGATATGTGAGTCAACAGCCATAGCGCATTTTTCTCCATAGTATCATCAAAATCGTATATTTGGCCATACGCGGCCATAACATTGGTGTTGTTTGTTATGCCATATCCTTCGACCATAAGACTTTTGAAATTGTTTTGATTGTATATCCGATACACCCCATTGGGCAGTATCTGATTTGATTCGGTTGTTCTTGCAATGTCGCTTGCAGCTTCTATAGACGTGCTATTAGTGGAAATTTGCTCTTCCGTGTCCGCCACATCGGCGGCAGACACGGGTAAGGTAATTAATAGAATGAGAATTGCCATGATAACCAAAGTAAAAATAGCCGGATGAATCCTGTTGCTTCGACCCATTTTTTGATGTTCTCCTTCTTATTAATTCACCCTACGGGTGTATTTTTATTGTATCAAAAAGATTATCCATTTGTCAAGCATTTTTTGAAAAGACTATAAAATATTTTTCATATAGTGATTGTTTTTGTCTGTTTTGCCGAAGATACCGATTAAACTCAAAAATTCATCCTCCATGCGCATCTCACTCCAAACACGCCAAAGCGCGGCATCCTCCGATGCCGCGCCATTTCATTCTCTCCGCTTCCCGTAAACCAAGCATCCTCCCGGCGCCGCAGGCGCCGGGAGGATGCTTTTTCGTTTTCCTTGCGATTTACTTCACTTCGCTGATGCTCACCACATCAAAGCCCAGCGCCTCGACTGCGTCGCGGAGCGCGCCGTCGGACATTTTTGCGGCGTCGCCGCTCACCGTCGCGGTTCCGTCAGAAAGCGAAACGTGGCACTCAAAGCCCTGCTTGCCGAGCGCCGTCTCAACGCGCGCCGAGCAGTGCGCGCAGTGCATACCGTCAATTTTAATCAGCTTTTTCATTGTTTATCTCCTTGTCAGCTTGGTTTTCAGCTTTGCTTTTTGTTTTTATGCCCCGTTCTGAACAGCCGGAGCGCGTTTGTCACGACGAACAGCGAGCTGAGGCTCATTGCCGCCGCGGCGATCATGGGGCTGAGCGTGATCCCCCACTTCGGATAAAGCACGCCCGCTGCCACCGGAATTCCGAGCGAGTTGTAGAAGAACGCCCAGAACAGGTTCTGCCGGATGTTGCGCATGACGCGCTTGCTGTACCGCAGCGTGCGCGGGATGCTCTCGAGGTCGTCGTTCATAAGCACGATGTCGGCCGAGTCGATGGCGATGTCGGTGCCCGCGGCGGGCGAAATACCGACGTCAGCGCGTGTCAGCGCGGGTGAATCGTTGATGCCGTCGCCGACCATGGCGACCTTGTGCCCGCCCTCCTGAAGATGGCGTATCGCCTGCTCCTTGTCGTCGGGCAGCACGTCGGAGATGACCTCGTCAATACCTAGCTGGCGGCGCACGGCCTCCGCCGTGCGGTGGTTGTCACCCGTCAGCATGACGACGCGAACGCCGAGGTCGCGCAGCTCATGTACGACCGTTTTGCTCTCGCGGCGCGGCGTGTCCGCAACCGCTATCACGCCGAGCAACCTGCCGTCGCGCTGGAAATACAGCGGAGTCTTGCCCTCACCGGCAAGGCCGTCCGCCTGTGCGGACACGCCGGACACGTCGACTCCGCACTGCGCCATGTAGGCGGCGTTGCCGCCCGTCACCGAACGCCCGCCGATCTTACCGCTGACTCCGAGCCCGAAAACGGCGGTGAAATCGAGGCATTCCTGCCGCTCGCCCTCAAAGCCCTCGACGATTGCGCGCGCCAACGGGTGCTCGCTGCCCGACTCAAGCGAGGCGGCCACACCAAGCAGCTCGTCGCGACTGATATCGCCGACGGGCAGTATGTCCGTCACGCGCGGCTTGCCCTCGGTCAGCGTGCCCGTCTTGTCGAAAACGACGGTGTCGGTGCCGCACAGCACCTCAAGCGCCTCAGCCGACTTGACCAGCACGCCGTCCGTCGCGCTGCGGCCTATGGCCACCGTTACGGCGACCGGC
>CAVIBA010000101.1:0-7141 GCA_963640785.1 Bulleidia sp. | reverse complement strand
CACGGGAGTGGGGGAGTCCAGAGGGGGCGAACCGTAGGTTCGTCCCCTTTGGGGCGACTCTTTTGAATTTGATTATGCCTTCGGCATAATCAAATTGTTCTTTCTCTGCTCGCGGCAGAAAAGTACACTTCTTAACGTCCCGCCGACGTTCGGCGAGTGCCCCCCGTGGCCAAAGAACTTATTTTTCAAAAAACCGCTCCCCACCAAACATTTAATCTTTCAAAAAACTCTTTATACAGAAAGGATCCGTAAACCATGTCAATTGGTTTTTTAGGCTACGGCAACCTTGCCAAAGCCCTCACCCGCGGACTGTGCCGCCCCGGCGGCGCGCTGTCGCCCGCCGAAATCACTGTCACTGCACACTCTGACGCTACCATAAACGCCGCCTCGGCGGCGGGTCACGACACCTGCCCCGACGCCGCCGCGCTGTTCGCTAAGTGCGACACTGTGGTGCTGGCCGTCAAGCCGCGCGTCTTCCGCGAGATTGCGCCCGCGCTACGCGAATGCATCACGCCCGCGCACCGCGTCGTCAGCGTCATGTGCGCCGTCCATATCGACGAAATTGCCGCCGCGCTTGGCTGTCCCGTCATGCGCGTCATGCCGACGCTGGCCGCCGCCGACGCCTGCGACATCCTCGGCTACACCATCCCCGACGGCACGGACTTCTCCGACCTCGTCCCGCTGCTCGCCTCGCTCGGCGACGCCCTGCCCATGGACGAGCCCATGCTCGACCGCCTGACCGTCGCCGCCTCGTGCGGCCTCGGCTTTGCGGCGCACATTCTTGAGGCCTACAAGCGCGAGTGCATGGCGCTCGGCTTTGACAGCGCGCAATCCGACGCCATCGTGCGCCGCATGTTTGTCTACGCCGCCGAGTGCGGACGCGACGACCCACACCCCACCCCCGACGACAGCTTCACCGCGCTCGAGCACCGTGTCGCCACACGCGGCGGCGCGACCGAGGCCGGCAACCTCGCCATGGACGCCGACCTGCGCCGTGCGCTGTCCGCCTGCTTCGGCGCTGCGGGCGAGCGCGCCATCCCTCGCGACTGACCGCGCCTGCGCTTTTCGCGCCTTGTCCGCGCCGCCCATGCGTCGCGGCTACGCCGTATCGCCCCGCCCGCACTGGCATTTCCGCGCGCCGCGGCATATACTGTTGACAGAACAACGCGGAGGTCAGATATGAAAATCGTAATAATCAAATCCCCTGCTCTGCTGGCGCCGTTTCTGCGCAGGTTCTTCGGAATACGCAAATCCGGCAAGTAAAGCGACACCCCGGCGGGAAGCAAACGTCCCGGCGGGGGTGCTTTTTTGATGGTGATTTTTCACAAAAACGAGGGGCTCTGACCATCATTTTCAACAAAAATTGACGCTCACGCGCGTTTCGGTCAAATTAAGATTGACAAATCGTCCGGACGTATGCTATAATTTTTACGGTAGCTCATTTCAACATAATGAAAGGAAGATTTACAATGAAAAGAATTGTCACGCTCGTTCTGGCGCTTATCATGGTGAGCGCGCTGTTCGTCGGATGCAACAAAGACGCGAACAATCCGTCCGACTCCACGACTCCCCCCGCCGGAACCACCGCCCCGAAGTCCGGCGACACGACACCGTCGGTCACGACGTCCGACAAGGCGCCCGAAACGACTCCCGCGCAGCCCGCGGACACAACCACCGAAAAGCCGAAGGAAACTACCACCGAAGCTCCGAAGGTTGAGCTTCCCGCCATTCCCGAGGGCACCATGGTGTTCTTCGAGGATTTCGACAGCTATGCCGACGCCAGCGATTCCGAAGCAGCTGCAAAGCTGCTGGGCTGGCAGATCCGCAACAAGGCCGACGGCGCGCTGACCGACAACTCCGCGTCCTACGCAATTGAAAACGGTCGGTTTAAGGTCACGAACTGGGCAGACGGCGCTGTTACAACTATCAACGACTCCTATGTCCTGATCGCCGACAGCAATTATATGGCTGCCGCCTGCCAGGGTGACTACACAATTCAGTATGACGTGTTCTACACTGCAGTCAAAACCCACGACCGTTACATAAATATCATCGAGAACTACGACGGCTGCAATTCCTATAACTCCTTCCACCTCCGCGCCTCCGGCTACGGTCACAACCAGAACCGCCTGTTTGGAACCTGGAACGGACAATACGACCTCGTTGGCTCCGATTTCTATGCACCCGACCAGAATGACTCAGACGGCACCTCCTCTATAGCAAAGAAGCTGATGGGCGTTGATTACGATAAGACAAATCTCGTTCTGCTGAATGTTCCGATCAGTGTCCGTGTTCAGTGCAGTTACAACGACGGCCCCACCATCTGGCTGAGAGACAACAGCAAGGCTGGCGCGCAGTTCGTCTGTGTCTCCAAGTACGACCTCAGCGCTAACGGTGCTCTCTACTGGAACGCCATCGAAGAGTACGCGATCTGCCTTAAGGTCGGCGGCGCCATCGACGGTTACGTCGACAACATCGCCGTCTGGATCGGTCTCGGCGACATTCCCGCCGACACCTCCACCACCGCCTACACCACCGCAATCGCTGACTACCTCGCAAAGGTAAGCAAGTAATATACACGCAACCCCCCGCCTCGTGCGGGGTTTTTGTTTACGGGGAATTCCGCCGTCTGAGGGTGGCGGAACTCTCCCACCCGCCGGGCACAAAACTCCCACTTGACAAACGTTTGGCCGTGATGTATAATTGTTTGTAAAGAGCCCGCGGGAGCGGGAATATTTTAAGAAAGGTTAGGTCCTGTTCATGAAGAAATTGTCCGCTGTTTGCCTTGTGGCATGCATTCTTATGTCACTTTGTCTCGCTTGCCTTCCTGTTGCCGCCGCTGAGGATAAGTACGCCGACGCGAAGGACGGCGATCTTGTCTACACCGTCGATTTTTACGGCGACGAGTTTTACAAGCCCGAAAGGACGTCCGGCGACCCGACTGTCGAGATCGACCCCGTCGACCACGGCAAGGCAACCATCTACACCAAGACCAACAAGTCCAAGAGCCGCTGGGGCGCAGAGATTACCTGCCTGCCGCTCGGCGAAAACAACGCCTACACCATGTACTACACCGTCACGCGCGAGACTGTCGATTCCGCGCTCGGCGTTTTCGTCGACGACCAGTACGGCATCTACGGCTATTCCTACAACCAGCGCCTTCTCGTCGACGGATCCACGCTGCCGGGACACAACACCATAGTCTACGCCGATGCGGGTGTCAACCTCGACTCCAACATCAATACCAACGGCGGCATTTTTCCGTCCGTGCAGGAGTTCGCGCTTGAGTTCAACGGCCAGCGCTGCACCATGAAGGCCTACATAAAGGACAGCGGTGGCAACTGGGCTTTCATTGACGAGACCGTTGACACCGAAATCATCATTTTCTACACCGAGTGCGTCGGTCTCTTCCTATACACCTACTGGGAGAACCAGCCCATAACAATCAGCGACGTCAATATTTACAAGGGAATGCTCGTCTCGGGCGAGCAGCTGGAAGCCATCGACACCAAGCCGGCCGAGACCACGACCGAAAAGCCCAAGGACACCACCACGAAGCCCGCAGAGACCACCACTCCCAAGGCTGACGACACGACGACCCCCGAGCCAGCGGGCACAACCGCCCCGAAGCCCACAGACACGAGCACCACTGCGCCCGAGAAAACGGGCGGCTGCGGCTCTGTCGTAGCTCTCGGCGTCACCGCCTGCCTGCTTCCCGCAGCAGCAGTCCTCCGCCGCAAAAGGAAATAATCTATAACGCGCCCCTCGGACAAAAGTCCGAGGGGCGCGTTTTATATGGGGCGCTCGGCGAGTAGACAACGAGGGGGATTCCGCCGCCCGCAGGCGGCGAAACACCCCTGCGCTAGCCGCGCTCTGCGGACGGCGGAATCCCTCCCCGTCAAAAAGATTGCGGGCTATGTCTTGACTTTTCGGGAATTTATGTGTATAATTAATGATGGAAGGCTAATGAAAAGAGAGATACATATGAAAACCTACAAAATAACCATCGCCGGACTGGAGCGGCATCTGCCGATCTGTCCTCTTAACGATAAGCTGTCCATCGGAGCGTTCGTCATATTCGGCGACCCCGAGCTGACTACCGCCTGCGCTAAGGCTCTGCTTGAGCGCGCCCCGGAGTACGATTACCTCATCTCCGCCGAGGCAAAGGGCATCCCGCTGGTGCACGAAATGGCGCGCCTCGCGGACAACCAGAAATATTTCCTCGCACGTAAGGCGCCGAAGCTGTACATGACCGGCGTCATGAAGGTCACTGTCCGCTCTATCACTACAGACGCCGAGCAGCACCTCTACCTCGACACCACGGACGCAGCCCTTATGAAGGGCAAGCGCATTCTCATCGTCGACGACGTCATCTCGACCGGCGAGTCGCTGCACGCAATCGAGGAGCTCGTCAACGAGGCCGGCGGCATCATCTGCGGCCGCATGACCATCCTCGCCGAGGGCGACGCGCGCGGACGTTCCGACATCACCTACCTCGAGCCGCTCCCGCTGTTCGACCACGACGGCAACCCGCTCGACTGAACCAAAGCATCAATTCCAAGAAAGGTGTAAATCAATGGAAAGAACCTACATCAAGGACGTAAAGCCCGGCGCGCGCTGCCGCATCGCGGGCTTCGTCGAAAACCTCCGCAATAAGCGCACTATGGCCTTCCTTGTCATCAAGGACATCACCGGCAAGCTGCAGGTCACGCTCGAAAAGGAAAAATACCCCGAGCTTGCCGCTAAGGTCGACACGCTCACAATACACTCGGTCATCTCGGTCGAGGGCGAGGTCGTGGCAAACGAGTACGTCAAAATGGGCGGCATCGAAATGCTGCCGGACACTCTCGAGGTCTACTCCATCGCCGACGCCCTGCCCATCAAGGACGACTCCGAGATCGACTCCCGCATGGACTTCCGCTGGATCGACATGCGCCGCGAGCAGAATCAGCTCATGATGAAAATGCAGACCACGCTGACCGCCGCCCTGCGCGACTTCCTGCTTGAGCGCAACTTCGTCGAGATCCACACGCCTAAGCTGATCGGCGCCGCGAGCGAGTCCGGCTCCGAGGTGTTTGAGGTCAAGTACTTCGACACCAAGGCCTACCTCGCACAGTCGCCCCAGTTCTATAAGCAGATGGCCATGGCCGCGGGACTTGACCGGATTTTCGAGTCCGGCCCCGTCTTCCGCGCCGAGAAATCATACACCAATAAGCACGCCACCGAGTTCACCGGCTTCGACCTCGAGTTCAGCTACGTAACCAGCTGCGAGGAGGTCATGCACCTCGAGGAGGAGCTGCTCGCTTACGCCTTCGCCCGCGTCGCTGAACGCCACGGTGAGGACATCGAGCGTCTGTTCGGCAAAAAGGTCATCGTGCCGACCGTTCCCTTCCCCCGCATCAGGCTACGCGACCTCTACGCCGAGCTTGAAGAGCGCTACGGCTACACCGTCGCCGACGAGGCCAAGGGTGACCTGACCACCGATGCCGAGCATCTGTGCGCCGGGTTCGCTATGGACAAGTACGGCTCCGAGTTCCTGTTCGTCACTGACTACGACGCCAGCGAGCGCGCCTTCTACCACATGCGCGACGAGCACGGCGTCCCGATGGGCTACGACCTCATCTGGCGCGGCTGCGAGATTACGACCGGCGCCGTCCGCGAGCACCGCTACGAGGTTCTCAAGCGTCAGGCCGAGGAAAAGGGGCTTGACAAGGACGTCGAGTTCTACCTCCAGTTCTTCCGCTACGGCTGCCCGCCTCACGGCGGCTTCGGCCTCGGCCTTGATCGCCTGACCATGCTCTTCCTCGGTCTCTCCATCAAGGAAGCTGAATTTCTGTTCCGCGGTCCCAATCGGCTGACACCATAAGGTGCGCCGGATTTGAGCACGAAAAAATTTTATAAGGAGGATATACCCATGAAAAAACTCTGTCTGATGCTTGCAGTGCTGACCCTGCTCTGCGCTGTATTCATCGTCCCCACCGCCGGCTTTACCAACGGCGAGCTCATTTACTCCGAGGATTTCACCAACCCCACCCTCGACTACACCGACAAGAACGACAACTACGAGGCCACCATCGCAAACGGCAAGCTCGAGCTGCTGTGCTACAAAGGCAGCTCCTTCTACCGTCTCCCCATTGACGACGTGACCGGTCTTGACAGATTCACCGTCGTCTACGACTGGCAGTACCTAAGCTCTGCCGATCCCAACAATCCCGGACACACACTTTACTTTCTGTTCGGAATCAAGGACGACACCAATGGCATTTACGTAGGTGTGTCGCACGTCAACGGAACCGAGCACCTGGGCACCATTATTGACGGTCAGTGGGGTCGCAGATATCGCGGACACTACCAGGACGAGACCACGCAGTCCAAGATGGTTACCATGAACACCGATACCTTCCGCATAAAGATTGAAGTTGCGGACGGCGACACCAAGGTGTACGTCAACGGCAAGCGCTACATTCTCGAGACGGGTGAAAACTGGAAAGACGCGGATCAGGTTGCTCCGCTGTGGTATGACGGCGGCTTCGGCTTCTCCTCCCGTGGCGTAGGCGTTGATGTCTATATAGACAACATTGCCATCTACGCCGGAGTAGACCTGGCAATCGACGATCTTCCTCAAATGAGCGAGGACACCACCCCTGTTGAGACCACGACTGAGACTCCGGTGACGACTCCCGAGCCCATCGAGACCTCGACCGCGGCTCCCGAGACGACTCCCGAGCCTGCCGGAACTTCGACTGCGGCTCCCAAGGACACGACCACTGCAAAGCCGTCCGATTCCAACTCTGCCACTCCCAAGAAGAGCGGCTGCGGTTCTGTCGTAGCGCTCGGCCTCATCGCATGCCTGCTGCCTGCGGCTGTTGTTATGTGCCGCAAGAAGCACTGACAAGCGGACTGCCGATTGGGCGTATTGCTATCAATGAAGTGCGGTAGCACTTCGTTGATTCTGCCCATATGCGTGGTTTTAAGGCTTCACCGCGTAATTCCGATGGTGCGATTGCGCAGTCAGGGTTTTCGTCAGATGAAACAAAAATTCACAGGCTGTAGCAGCGCTACAGTCAAGAATTTTTGTGAAATATGACGGAAAAGATGCAAGCAAGTGTGCCACTCGGGCATTGCGCGGTAATGCCTTAAA
>CAVIBA010000100.1:0-7190 GCA_963640785.1 Bulleidia sp. | reverse complement strand
TAACACGATGACCCTTCGCGTAATTGCCCTCACAACATAATGTAAATTATGTTGTTAGCATCGAAGCAGTCCTAATTTTTGAATTTGTTCTCGGTGAACTTCTCCGGTTTCCATCGTATATATACGAGTGGTGTTTATGTTGGAGTGTCCCAGAATATCCGCAAGACGTACGATGTCCATTTGCAGACTGTAATACGTTCTCGCAAACAAATGCCGCAGATTATGAGGAAAAACCTTTTTATCCGACACGCCCGCCGCGGCGCAGAGCTTCTTCATCGCAAGCCAGATATTTGAACGGTCAAGTGGTCTCCCGTTTTTGGTTACAAAAACGGAACCGCTTTTTATTTTCCGGCAACGCACATATTGAGTCAGTGCGCGGCACAGCCGCTCCGGCAGGAATACCCGCCTGCGCTTGCACTTACAATTTATGTCTGCAAACCTCACTTTTACGGCCTCAACAGTAATGAACCTCAGTTCGGAAACCCGGATTCCGGTTGAACAGATAGTCTGCATGAGCAGACTGAGTTTGTCATCCCGGCGTCGCCTTGCCTCATCGAGAAGACGACCATACTCCGCTTTCGTCAGCTCCCTGTCGCTGTCCGCAAATATGCGTCGTTGTAGCTTGATCGTCTTTATTTTAAGCTCGTGCCATTCAAGGCAGTCAAACAAACTATTGAGCGACGAGATCACCGAGTTAACGCTTGCGGCTGCGTAGCGTTCAAGCATGGCGGCCTTGTATCGAAGAACATCGTTCTTGTCGAAGTCCCGACCACCAAGCCACGCCGCAAGCCCGCGCACGTCGCGCAGATACTTGTCCTGTGTGGCCTTGGATTTTTCTTCATTAATTAAATATCCTCTGAAAAACGCAATTTTTTCCTGTGTAAGCCTTCTCATTTTAGTTCCCCTTTTCGATTTGAACGTCAGATTATCTTTCTCATGACATTGACTAACTATACCTCGACCGAACGAAATGCATGGGCACAGGCAATTACAGGAAGGATTCAATTTTAATTTACTCTTACATTAAGCGGCCTCCTTATAAACAATCGGAAGCCCCCGTCAGGTCACGAATGCTTCCGATTGTCTATAATTACACGTCACATCGGGCGCGGGGCTGACTCGAGCAGGCCGCGCAGCTTGCGGCGGATGCGGTAGAGCGCGTTGTTTATCGAGCGCTCCGAGCGGCCGAGCTCGCAGGCGATGGTCGCCGCGGGAACGCCAGCGGTGTACATATCCCAGACGCGGTTCTCAAAGGCAGACAGATTTTCGCGTATCAGGCGGCGGAGTGAGGAGATGTTCTCCTCGTCGATGATCTGCTGCGCCGGGTCGGACGCGGTGTCGGCGTGGTAGCGGACGTAGTCCTCATACTCGACGACCCCCGCGGTCTGTCGCGCGCGGCGCTGCGCCTCGCGTGCGTGGCTTATCAGCGCGTGCGTGACGCATATCTTGGCATACAGTCCGAACGCCACGCCGGGCTGCGTCGTATCGAACGTCAGGACGGCCCGGTAGAAGCCCGCCAGCGCCTCCTGGTGCGCGTCGTCCTCCTGCCCCTGCGGCGCGTACCGGCGGACGGTGTTCCCTATCATGGGCTCGTAGCGCGACAGCAGCGTCTCGAACGCGGCGCTGTCATCCGCGCGCGCACGGACTATGAGCTCGCTCAGCTCCGCACCTGACATGTTATTCTCGTTTTCCTTCACAGCACCGCCCCCCTTTCAAAGTGTGACACTACAAACAACAAACCGATTCTATTATATCATATTTTCGATAGTTGTCAAGTACCGCGGGTACAGCAAAACAGGCGGCTCACGCCGCCTGTTCTTTGCCGTCAAATATTCAGCTGTCAAACATATAATTAACGTTCCCCGAGAGCAGCGCAAGCACGCCGCGGTAGATGACCTCGGGGCGATCCATGAAGTTGTCCTTCATGCGCTTGGCGCGGTTGAGCGAGTCGATGACGACCGAAATGCGGAATATCTCGCTCTTGTGCTCGTCGAAGGAGCAGGTGAAGTTGTAGCTCCCGTCCTCGCGCGGCTCGATCGAACAGCTTGCCTCGATTCCGCGGCGGTTGAAGTCTATGTACCGCAGCGCGCAGGCGAGCGACTTGTCGAGAATCGACGGGAGAATGTCGCTCTTGAGCTCCTTTGCGACGCATCTTCCCTTTTCAGTCACCGCGTAGGCGACGCTGCCGTCGCGGTTTTTGAGCTCTTCGATAAGTCCGCCGTCCAGCATTTCGTTGAAGCTCTCGGCAAAGTCAAGGTACATGACGTAGTCGCTCTGCATGACTATGTCGTTTATCGTGACAAAATCCAGCGGATAATTGATATTTTCCATAAGGTAGAGCACAAAGATCTTCACATTGTTTTTACTTCCGATAGGTGAACTGCCCATTTTATACCTCCTCACTTACACTACGGAATGATTTTATCACATTTTTCGTGATAATTCAATAGTTTCTCAATTCATATTGATAAATTTCTGAAATCATGTTATAATTGTAGGGTATAAAACCAAAAACTAAGGATGGAAACCCTCATGATCAACATAGCACTTCTTGGCTTCGGCACTGTCGGTAGCGGCACGGCCGAGGTAATCGACCTCAACCGCGCACAGATCGAAAAGTACACCGGTCAGCCGGTGGCGGTGAAATACATTCTCGACCGCCGTGACTTTCCGGACAGTCCTTACAGCTCGCTGATAATTCACGACTTCAACATCATTCTGAACGACCCGACCGTCTCCATCGTCGCCGAAATGATCGGCGGCGCGGGCGTGGCGTACGAGTTCACTCGCGCGGCGCTGGCCGCAGGCAAGAACGTTGTCACGTCGAACAAGGAGCTGGTTGCAAAGCACGGAGCCGAGCTGCTCGCGCTGGCCGCCGAGCACGGCGTACGCTACCTGTTTGAGGCCAGCGTGGGCGGCGGCATTCCCATCATCCGCCCGCTGACCAACGACCTCGCCGCCAACGGCATCGTCAGCATCGACGGCATACTAAACGGCACCACCAACTACATCCTCACCCGCATGGCCAACGAGGGCGCTGCCCTTCCCGACGTGCTGCGCGATGCGCAGGCCAAGGGCTACGCCGAGGCCGACCCGACCGCCGACGTCGCAGGTCACGACGCCGCGCGCAAGATTGTCATTCTGGCGGCGCTCGCCTTCGGGCGCGTGCTCGACGCGGACAAAATCCACGTTGAGGGCATACTCGGCGTCGAGTCTTCCGACGTCGCGCTGGCGGATAAGCTCGGCATGTCGATAAAGCTCATCGGCCACACCGAGCTTGTCGACGGCAGGGTGCTCGCCATGGTCTCGCCCCGCATGGTGCCGTGCGACAACCCGCTCTACTCCGTCTCGGACGTCTTCAACGGCATACTCGTCGAGGGCAACATGCTCGGCCGCGCCATGTTCTACGGCCGCGGCGCAGGTAAGCTGCCGACAGCCTCCGCCGTCGCCTCCGACATAATCGACATTGCCGCAAATCTCGACAAAGCGCCCCGTACCCTTCACTGGGAGGTCGCCTGCGACGCCGACGTCGCCGACCTTGCGGGCTACTCCTGCCGCAACGTCTTTATTCTGAACAAGGCTCCCGCAGCCGGGCTTGCAGCTAAGCTGAACGCAACTCAGACTGTCACTCTCGACGGCCGCACCGCCCTGCTCACCCCCGCCATGACCGAGGCCGACGCAGACCGCGTCGCCGCAGAGGCGGGCGACACGTTTGTCAAGCGGTACAGAGTGCTCTGAGCGCTCCGGGGCTTGCAAATTGAGCACATCCGAGAGCAAGCCACCCCCGCCATATGTAACACAAGCGCCCCGGCAGCCCTGCCACATGCAGGGCTGCCGTTTTCAGCGCTGAAAACTTACCGTCCGAAGTCACAACTGTCCGCCCACGCCGTCAGCCATCGCCGCCCCACTCAAAGTCGCCGTCTCAAAATGTCTGCCACGACTGCCGCGCCGCTCAGTGCATACGGCGGCACTTGCGGCTCATGTCCGACATGACGTCGTGGACGTTGTCGGCCATGCGGCGCATGTCCTTGGCCGGATCGATATGACACCCGCAGATGTCAAACCCGTGGCTCGACTTGTGCGTTGTCATAGCCATGCCTGCCATGCCGAGCGCGATGGCTCCGGTCGCGATAGCACCGACCGTCCAGAATGTGCATGAACTCTTTTTCATTTCAAAACCTCCCTTCCTTCACCGTCGACGCGCGCCCCGCGCGTTGACTTCCTGATTATTATTGCCCATGCGCGGCCGATTATAACGCCGCGCGACCTCATTCGTCAGCACCCGGCGGCGAGAAACGGCGGTATTTAATGGCCGCGTATTCAAGCGCCCGACCCTTGAGCCGGAAGGCGCTGCGCCGCGATATGCCGAGTAGCTCGCCGCATTTTGCGACGCTCTCGCCGCGTATGTAATGGTAATACAGAAATAATTTCCGGTCGTCCGGCGGAAGCGACGTAACAAAGCGTTTTATTTCAAACATTCGCGCTTTTGTGTACGCTTCATCGTCGGCGCAGAAAAGCCCGTCCTGCGGCAACTCTCCGCCGAAGTAATCCTGTTCGTATTTGTTGAGTCTGAGCATTTTCAGACCGTATTCGTATTGTCTGAGCAAGCTGTCCATCTGCTCTGCTCCCATAGCTTGCCCCGGAGACCGTTTGTTCATACTGTTGGTCCTTTCCCATCGCCGCTATTGACAAATCGGCGGCGGTGATTTATAATTACAATGTTATGCTTATCGGTGTGCACTACGAAAACAGAACAAATGTTCTGTCGCTAAGGATTATATCACCATAAAAGCCAGCTGTCAATAATCGCCGGGCGCTTTGTGCAAACTTTGTACAGCGTTACAAATTGCTGTCCTTGTTTCATCTCCCGGCGCGAATTATTAAACACAAAGGAATTTTTTGTCGATTATGACTGTACTATCGGTGAACGATATATCGCTTTTCTTCGGCATCGTGCCGGTGCTTGAGCACGTGTCCTTCTCGCTCGACGAGTCCGACCGGCTGGGCATTATCGGCGTCAACGGCTGCGGAAAATCGTCGCTTTTCAAAATAATAACCGGAGAATACGACCCCACCTCGGGCGAGGTGTTCATCTCGAAGGAGAAGACCATCGGCATTCTGCGCCAGGACGACGCAACGACCGTCGACCCGACGCAGGGCGGAACGGCACTTGAGATAATGTACAGCGCCTTCGGCGAGCTTGTCGCCGCCGAGAAGCGACTCGGCGAGCTGGAGCGCCTCATGAGCGGCGGCGCGTCGCCGTCCGAGCTCGAGAGCTACAGCCGCGAATACAGCGCCCTGCACGAGGCTTTTCTGCGCGACGGCGGGCTTGAATTCCGTGGCCGGTGCGCGTCGATACTCGAGAAAATGGGGTTTGACCGCGAGTCGATGAACATGTCGCTGAGTACGCTGAGCGGCGGTCAGCGGACGCGGCTGTCACTCTGCCGTCAGCTGTCGCGCGAGCCCGACATTCTCATGCTCGACGAGCCGACCAACCACCTCGACATCGAGACGCTGACCTGGCTCGAGCGTTTTCTCGCGGGCTACCGCAAATGCGTCATGATAATCTCGCACGACCGGTTTTTTCTCGACCGCGTCACAAACAAGACGCTCATGATCGAGCACTGCCGCGCCAAGCTGTACAACGGCGGCTACACGCGCAGCACCGAGGCGCGCGAGCAGGACAAAAAAATCGCCGAAAAGCACTACCGCGATCAGCAGAAGGAGATCGCCCGTCAGGAGGCTTACATCGCCCAGCAGCGCGCCTGGAACCGCGAGCGCAACATCATCGCGGCCGAGAGCCGACTCAAGCTGCTTGACAAAATGGAGAAGCTGGAGCGTCCGAAGGAAGCGCCGCGCCCCATCTCGATGAAGTTCACCCGCGACCACGCAAGCGGCAACGACGTTCTGACCGCTGAACAGCTCTGCGGCGGCTACGGCGACCGGGTGCTGTTCTCCGACGCGAATTTTCTCATCAAAAAGGGCGAGCGCGTATTCGTCACGGGACCCAACGGCTGCGGAAAGTCGACGCTCATCAAAATGATAGTCGGCACCGTACCGCCGCTTGACGGACGGATTGAGGCCGGGTACAACGTCGAGGTCGGCTACTACGATCAGGAAAACCAGAACCTGACGCCCGAAAACACCGTTCTCGACGAGCTGTGGAACGCCTACCCCGCCCTGCCCGAGGTGACGATACGCTCGACGCTGGCGCAGTTCCGCTTTGTCGGCGAGGACGTATTCAAGGAGGTGTCGGTGCTCAGCGGCGGCGAGCGGGCGCGTCTGACGCTGGCCAAGCTGATACTCTCGAAAATGAATCTGCTGATACTTGACGAGCCGACCAACCACCTTGACATCCCGTCCCGCGAGGCGCTCGAGGCGGCGCTCGACGGCTTCGACGGCACGCTGCTGGTCATATCGCACGACCGTTATTTCATCAACCGGCTCGCGAGCCGAATATTCGACCTGTCCGACGGGCGGCTGAACGACATCCGCGTCTCGCACATCGGCGAAGGATACAGCGAGCTGTGCCGCATAAAGGAGAGCCGCGAGGCGGTGTCCGAGGAGGCGGTCGAGGTCGAGCGCATGAGCGCCAACAAGGAGCAGTACCTCAAAAACAAAAAGCAGGCCGCCGACGCGCGCCGCGAGGCGAACCGACTGGAGCGTCTGCGTCGCGAGGCCGAGGCGCTGGAGGCTGAGCTTGCCGAGGTGGAGAAGCGGCTCTACGGCGACGCGGCGACCGACTACAAGCTCGTCGCCGAGCTCGACGCCCGCAGGCAGCAGATTGAGGACAGGCTGCTTGAGATATATGAAGAATTGGAATAAGGGTTAATTGAGTTTTAAGTTTGCGGTTCTCGCCGGAACGTCCGGCGGGGACTGCTTTTTGTGTGGGAGTGAGGCGTATTGCATATGCCTTATGCGCGAAGAAAGTTCTTTGCCCACGGGGGCACTCGCCGAACGTCTGCGGGACGTGATTTAACTGTACTTTTCTGCCGCGAGCAGAAAAGTACCAAAAGAGTCGCCCCAAAGGGGACGAACCTACGGTTCGCCCCCTCTGGACTCCCCCACTCCCGTGGGGATGGCTTAAGGGAGCGGAATCACCCTCTTTGACGTACGGCGCCGGCGCGGCTCGGTCAGAATCGCTCTACCGCGCCTTTGCGGACGTACGGCTTTGTCCCCGGTTGTACGTT
>CAVIBA010000099.1:0-7266 GCA_963640785.1 Bulleidia sp. | reverse complement strand
CATTTTCTTGTCTCCTCCGAGAAAAATATATTTATCATATATATTATATCAACAAACGCCAGAAAAAGCAATAGAAAAAGCCAGAAAAAGCAATAGAAAAAGCAAGAAAAATACGGCGCAAGACAGATTTTTCAATGATTACACAGCTGTCTTCCGGCAAATAATATTAAAACAACAGATTATGGGGGATAACTATGAAAAAAAACACAGTAATCGCTCTGATTGTCGTGATGCTGTGCGCCGTGACAACAACACAGCTGTCAGTACGGGCAACTGGGGAAGCGTATAATTGGTACTGTATGCGCAATAAAACCCACCTTCAGCCGCGATGCGAGCCAAACATGAGCTTCATCGAACACTATAACGGCTATTACGTCGACCGCAGGCACGGCGACAACAGCACGGAAAAGGTGCTGTACCTGACGTTTGACGCAGGCTATGAGAACGGAAACATTGCAAAAATACTCGACGTTCTAAAGTCGCGTGGTGTGAGCGCCGCATTTTTTATATTGAGCAATCTCGCGAGGTCCAACGCCGAACTTGTCAAGCGCATGGCGTCCGAGGGGCACACACTGTGCAACCACACCGCCTCGCACAAGGACATGTCCAAAATAAACGACAAGCAGGCCTTCGAGAGCGAACTTGAGCAACTGAACGCCGCCTGCCGGGACTACGCCGGCCTTGAAGTCGCAAACTTTTACCGTCCGCCCGAGGGGAGATTCAGCGAAGAAAACCTGAAAATCGCCTCTGAGCTCGGCTACAAGACGATATTCTGGAGCTTTGCTTACGCGGACTGGGACAACAACAAGCAACCCTCGCCTGAATATGCCAAAAAGCTGATATTTGACAACGTCCACAACGGCGAAATCATGCTCCTGCACCCGACCTCGGCGACAAACGCCGCAATACTCGGAGACGTTATTGACACACTCCGCGCCGATGGTTACCGGTTCGGAACATTGGAGGAACTGACGGTACAATGAAATACAGGGCGGCGTTAAGTCTTGGGTTGGTGCTGTTTATCCTGCTGAACGTTTTCAGCATCTCAACGTATGCCAACCGGTTTTCCGATGTGGTTTACTGCAAAAAAAATTCGCAGATGAAGATTGCTCTGACGTTTGACGACGGCCCGCACCCGGTCTACACCGGCGAGATACTCGATATTCTGCGTGAATATGGCATACGCGCAACATTTTTTGTGGTCGGCGAAAACGTTGAACGTTACCCGGAGTTTGTTGAGCGCGAGCTCGCCGAGGGGCACGAGGTCGGCAACCACACCTACTCACACTGCCGCCTGTCCAAAACGTCGCCGGATCAGATTATTCGCGAAATAGAGGCCTGCGAGCGCAGCGTTTACCAGCTGTGCGAATACAGAACAAAGCTGTTTCGTCCGCCGGAGGGCGTGCTTCCGGACGCCATTCACGACTACGCGCACGATGCCGACTACACCGTCATTCTCTGGAGCGTCGACACCTACGACTGGGCGCATAACCCGATAAGCGAAATAATGAAGAACATCCGTCGCAACACCAAGCCCGGCGACATAATACTGATGCACGACAGCGTCAAGGACAGCCTGACTCCGACGGCACTGCGCCAGATTATCCCGTATCTTCTCGACGAAGGATACACCTTCGTAACGGTCAGCGAGCTTATCGGATGTCAATAATCAATCTATCACACACGCCGGGGACGCATCCGGCAGCCGCACTACTAAGGACACATTTTAAGCGCGGCAGCGTCCCCGGATTTTAGCGTGCGGAAAAAGTATATAAATCAATGTGCCTTCGAGAGGCGTTGTTTATGTATTAAACGACTTGCCAAAAGCATAAAATGGTGGTATGATATATGTTGATGAATCTGAGGAGCAGGATAAACTATGATGATATACGGAGCCGCCCGGCGTGCGTGGGCGGAGGTTGACTTGGGAAAGATAGAGCGTAACTATAAGGTGATACGCGGCGCGCTGCCGGACGGCGTAAAGCTGTGCTGCGTTGTCAAAGCAAACGCATACGGTCACGGTGCGTTCGAGATGTCGCGCCTTTACGAGAAGTGGGGCGCTGAGTATCTTGCAGTCTCAAGCATTGACGAGGCAATGGAGCTGCGCCGCGGAGGCATCAGCCTTCCGATACTCAACCTCGGCTTCGGAGCCGCCGAATGCGCCGCGCTGCTGAGCAAAAATGACATCACGCAGTGCGTATATTCAGGCGAATATGCGCATGATTTATCGAATTGTGCAGCGAAATCCGGAGTCAAAGTTAAGATACATATAAAGCTCGACACCGGCATGGCGCGCATAGGCTTTGTCTATCGGCCCGAGCAGCGCGGAGACCTTGAGGCCGTTGCACGCGCGGCAACACTGCCGGGACTCGTCAGCGAGGGTATTTTCACGCATTTTGCCGATGCGAATTCAGGGGACGTAGGCGATAGCTATACGCGCAGTCAGTTCGAGTGCTTTTATGAGGCCGTCGACAGGCTAGGGCGCCTTGGGGTAACGTTCGATATTCGCCACTGCGCCAACAGCGGCGGCATATTCGACTATCCGGACTTCGATCTTGACATGGTGCGAGCCGGTGGAATTCTTTTCGGCGTCGCACCGGATAATCGCATTCGAAATCTCCCACGACTCGAGCCTGCAATGACGCTCAAGACCGTTATCAGCTGTATAAAGGAGCTGACACCCGGCGAGTCGGTCGGATATGGGCGGACGTACATCGCAGAGCACAAAATGAAGCTCGCCACCATCTCCATCGGTTACGCCGACGGTATCGACCGCGCGCTTCCGCGCGTCTGGGTGAGCTCAACTCCCGCGCCTGTCGTCGGACGCGTGTGCATGGATCAGTTGATGGTTGATGTCAGCAGCATAGATTGTCGCGTAGGCGACGAGGTCGTTATATTCGGCGGCGACGGCGCATTGGGTATTGACGCGCTCTCGGCGGAGCTTGGAACGATAAGCTACTACACCCTGTGCAGTTTGCACCGCGTTCCTGTGTTTTATGAATAAATTTTCCCAGTACCTCTTAAGAAACATTCGAAAAAAGGCAGCTTTTTTGAAAGCCGCCTTTTTCGCCGTCTCGCGACGAAAAAAGCCCCGCACAGATAAGGTATAATATTTTTCGCATTTCCTATTTGGATACCGCCTAAAATGATACATACCTTATAATTTACTCAGACGCGTCGGAATAAAATACGGAGGCAAACACTATGGAACTTATGATTGGAGAAAAGCTGAAGAAACTGCGCCGCAGCAGAGACCTTACCTGCAAACCATCTTTATGAGATCAATCGCAAGTGGGCGGAAAACAGGGCGGAAGGGAAGCACGAGGAAAATGTCGCTCTTATGCGCAGTGCGCTGAAAACATATCCGGGCAACGCACTGCTGCTTATGCAGCTGGCCACGTCTCTTGAGCGGCTTGACGGAACGGATGAGAAAAAGCGGGAGTTTTTAAGAGAATCCATAATGATTCAAGAGCAAATACTTCGCTACTGCGACGATTCGGAGGTGCGTGGCGCAGCGCTCTGCAACATCTCCGACGCATATTACAGATACGGCGATTACGACAAGGCCGTAGAATGCGCCGACAAGCTGCCAAACCTGTACAAGACAAGAGAGACCGCGCTCGTTCGCATACTGAAAGACAAAAACGAAAAGCACGAGGTCGCAAAATCCGCCATAGAGCCGCTCGCGTGGCTTTTGTCGTACCACATGACAGCGCTTGCGGAGACAGAGGAGAATCCCCGGTACAAACAAAAAATATTAAAGATTTTGGACGCGCTTTTTGATGGAGACGAGAGCGACTTTGTCGCCGGAATCCGGATGAAAGCAAGTAAATGATTTTTGCCCCGCCATGGCGGGTCTGTTTTATGTGGCGATTGGAGCCTTAAACAAAACCGCCCCCGGTGAAATACCGGGGGCGGTCGTTTGTTTTGTTGTATTAGCTTATTTTATCTCCATCTCGCCATATGCGTCGGTGTCGGCGCTGAGGATGGGGAGTAGGCGGAAGGAGAGATCGTACTCGCGCGCGTCGAGGCGGAGATCCTTACGCAGGGTGGGGCCGCACGAGTTGGAGCCGATACCGGCGTGGCGGTAGTCGATGTTCACAACTGTCTCGCGCAGCGGCTTCAGCTCGTAGTCGTGGCGGGTAGCGGTCAGCTGGGCGGGGGTGAAGTGACTGCAATTGAAGCTGAACGGCGCTTCGGTGCGCAGCGCGAGCAGTCCGTGGCCGGTCAGCGAGGTGACTTCGCACCAGCGGGTGTCGGCGTGCGCCATGTTTTCCTGCGGGCGGACGTAATGCTCGAAGTGCTGGCTGACCGTGGTCGAGAATTCGCCGAGACGCGATGCGAGCCTCTTGTCAATGTAGCTCTCAACCGGCCCGCGCCCGAAGTAACGCAGGTTCTCGGTGCCCTCCGGCATGTTGAACTGGACGCCGAAGCGGGGCAGCTCGGGCAGTCCGTCGCGGACGTTCATGTGCATGTCAATGCGCACGCCCTCGGACTTGTAGAAGGAATAAACGACATCAATGTGTGCGACCGGTGCGTTTGTGTGCCCGCCAAGCGACAGCTTGGCAGTCACAACAACCGCGTTACCGACTGTCTCGGCGCTGCACGAGTAGCACTTGACCTTGGTGCGGTCGTAACCGGCCTCGACCCATTTGACTTTGATTTTGCGATCGTTATCGGTCGGAGCACGCCACAGCGTGGGGGTGATGGGAGTGGTTATGAGCCGCTTGCCGTGGTGCAGGACGCCGATGATGAGTCCGTGGAGACGGCTCACCCGATACTCGGTGTCGGAGGCGGTTATGACGAACTCGTCGTCCGTTACATTGAGTGCTGGCGCTGGGTCGGGGAGCGCATTAAGCGACTCGGTGGCGTGACTTTCGGAAAGCGTCAACTGGCAGGAGCCGACCTCGTAACCGACGTCAGCCCACGGCCGCGAGACATTCTGTCTGAGCGATATGTTGAGCACCGCGTCGCCGGACGGCTCGACCGTACCGATTTTGAATTGGCGCGCCTGCGTCGGCTTGACGTTGAGTCCGGCTACGCGCCCCTCGGCGACAATCTTGCCGTTCTTCTCGATTGACCAGAACATATCGAGGTCGGAAAGGTCGGTGAAGAAGCGCAGGTTGCGCAGACGAAGAGCGCCGCTTGCGGCGTCGTACTTCTCGACGCGGAAGGGCTTTATCGCCTGTTTGTACTCAAGAAGTCCGGTGTGGGGGCGACGGTCAGGGTAAACGAGACCGTCTACGCAGAAGTTGCCGTCGTTGGGCTTGTCGCCGAAATCACCGCCGTAGGTGTAGTGCGGGTCGGCGTATATGTTGTCGCCGATGGCGACGGAGTGGTCGATAAACTCCCAGACACAGCCGCCGAAGAAGCTCTTTTTGGCCCATATGAGATCCCAGTATTCCTCAAGGTCGCCGGGGCCGTTGCCCATGGCGTGCGAGTATTCACAAAGGAACAGCGGCTTCGAGTACGTCTTGCCGGTGAGGTAGTCGGCGAGGCACTCGGCGGGCGAGGGATACATGCGACTCTCAATGTCGATGTAGTCGCATTCTATGTCGGAACGCTTTGCGGGATCGTCGGAGTGGAGGTTGTAGTGCAGGCGTCTTGAGATGTCCTCGCAGTGCACAAGACATCCCTCGACTCTCGAGTGGAAATACTCGGCCATCGCACGGTGATTGCGGCCGATTCCCGACTCATTTCCGACAGACCACATGATAACGCAGGGATGGTTCTTGTCGCGCTCCGTCATGCGGCGGGCGCGGTCGAGGTATGCCTCGGTCCATTCGGAGCTGTCGGTGAGTGCGTCCCAGTTGCCGGTGCGCTGCATGCCGTGTGTTTCGATGTCAGCCTCGTCGCAGACGTATATGCCGAGCTCGTCGCACAGGTCGCACAGACGCGGGTCGTTGGGATAGTGGCTGGTGCGTATCATGTTGACGTTGTGCGCCTTCATGATGTAGAGGTCGCGGAGCATGTGGTCGTAAGGCGTGGCCGAGCCGAGGATGGGGTGGCTGTCATGGCGGTTGACACCACGCGCCTTGACGGGCTGACCGTTTATGTAGACCACCTTATCCTTCACGACTATGTGGCGGAAACCGCAGGGGATGCAGATGTGCTCGGCGCCACACTTTATCAGCAGGCGGTAGAGATTAGGGGTTTCATCCGACCAAAGCGACGGCTTCGGAACCAGCAGCTCGAAGCGCCCGCAGCCGTCAAGGCAGATGCTGCCGCCGGATATTTCGTCGCCTGTGGGTGTGATGAGGCGGAAGTCGATTTCCGCGGTGCCGGTCAGCGTCACCTCGGCGGAAACGACGCCCTGGCTGTAATTGCCGTTAAGCTCGGGACGTACGTATATGTCGCGCACGTGTACAGGCTCGCGCAGCAACAGATAGACTTCGCGGAAAATGCCGGAGAAGCGGTACTTGTCCTGATCCTCGAGATACGAACCCTCGCACCATTTGAGGACGAGCACGCGCAGCTCGTTCTCGCCTGCGTGCAGAAGGTTGGTGATATCGACCTCGCTTGTCATGTGGCTGACCTGACTGTACGCCGCGAAGCGGTTGTTGACAAACAGATAGAAGCAGCTGTCAACGCCCTCGAAGTTTATGTAGATACGGCGCGAGTCCAGCGTCTCGCCGTCTATGCTGAAGCGGCGGATGTAGAGCCCACAGGGGATGTCGTCAGGCAGGAAGGGCGGGTCGACGGGGTAGGGGTAGTTGACGTTTGTGTAGTTCGGCGTGTCGTAGCCGCGGTTTGTCAGCGACTGCCAGGAGCGCGGCACCTCAATCTTATCCATGCCGTTGGTGGGGAAGTCGGGCGCGGCGACGTCGCCGACGTCGTTCACCGACGGGTAGTAGCGGAACGACCACTCACCGCAAAGATTTATAAAACTCGGTGACGCACCGCGGCGACCGTCAAGCGCGGCCCTGTCCGAGTCAAACGGGACGTAGTAAGCGCGGGGAGGCTCGCAGCCCACATGCAGGCTTGAGAGCTCCCGATGATAATTGTACTTAAAGCTCAAAGGTATATCCTCCTTGAAAACTGTTCTCTGATATTATGCCATAATACCGCGAAAAAGTCAAGGCTTCACCGTGTTAAACAAAGTGAAAAATTGGTTCATAAAGCGTATGCCGAGGCCATTCATCAAAACAGACAAAAACAACACTCCAAAACCAGTAATTTGATATAAAATTATTGTTAAAAAATTGTCCAATTGTACATTTGTCAATGATGTGAGACCAAAAAGTTAAAAAAATAATTGTTAAGTTA
>CAVIBA010000098.1:0-7290 GCA_963640785.1 Bulleidia sp. | reverse complement strand
GTTGTACTCTTTTTTGTCGTAGCAAAGTACATGTGTTAGATGTTTGTTTCAAACCTTGTCCCTCCAGAAAAATTTGTTGTCCTCGTCGCCGTACGACTCGGATTCAAGTGCCGCAGCGTCGAGCTCGATGCTCTCGCCGCAGCGCCGGTGAGTGGATATTGCGCGGTCAAGCATTCGGCTGACCTGCGGCATGGAATAGTGCTCGGGCTCGTCGTAGGCGCGCTCTGTCAGCGTGATGTCGGACAGCCCAAACAGCCCCGCTTTCTCGGCGACGACCTGCGCGATGATCGTCCGGCGCTCCTCCGGCGACATGGGACGGAGGTGCAGCACGTCCGCGGCCTCGCATATCTCGCGGCAGGGCTCCTCGGTCGCAAACAGCACCGGCAGCATGTCCGAAAGGTCGAGGCAGACCGAGGGCGACGCTATGCGGTAGTTTCTGCGGTATTCGCTGCGCAGAAAGCTGACGAGCTCCCGCCCGCTTTCGGCGCTCAGCGCGTCGCAGTTCTCGACGAATATCACTGCCCCGGCGTCGCCGAGCTTGTCGAGCGTGGTGATGATGGCGTTATCCGAGCCGCCCGAGCACGACTGACCGGGGTCGGCGGCGTCAACGCTGCCGAACTTGCGCCCGGCGAGCGTGGCCGAAAGAATTTTCTTGTACTCGTCAAGCACAAAGCTGTCCTCGCAGACGAGCAGCAGCGGCTTGTAGTCGAAGCGGCCGTGCACGTCGACGGCGCCGAGGTTGGCTCTGACGTGCTCGAGCTCGTCGGCGCGCACGAGCGGCGTGCGGTTGTCAAACGACACGACCTTGCCGAACGGCGTGCTTGTGCGTATGTTGAGCGGCAGTCCCGCAAAGCTGTCGTCGCGGGATTTGCGGGCGAGCAGCTGCTTTTTGGTCTCGTCGCTGAGCACGGGCGAGCGCAGCATACGGAGCGTGGGCGTGCTGAGCAGGCTTCTCGTGACCGCCTGACGGTTGACCGCCTTCTCGAGTGCGAGTGCGAGTTCGTTGTCGGGCACGTCCGCGGGATTTGTGCCGCGGCTAGCCGCTATGTAGTCGAACGAGTCGCCCACGCTCGAGCTGTTCATGACGGTGCGCAGCCTCGACATGTAGTCGTCTGCCGTCTGTCCGTCGCCGTAGCGCATACCCATCAGCAGACCGAACTGACTGTTCCACTCGGCAATACGCGCGATGTCCTTGAGCGCGCGCGCCGTGCTGCGGCGGACGAGCACGCCGTTGTAAAGCATGTAGGACATGAGGCCGATGCAGTCGGTGTCGCCGTGCTTGGCGGCGCTCTCGACTGAGAGCAGCACGCGGTCGCAGGTCATGTTTTTGTCGTGGCCGAGGCGCTCGGTTCTGACGCGCATTGCCGTGCCGCGAAGCGAGATGAGGTACTTCTCGTCCCCGCTGAAGCACTCGGGGCAGAGCGACGCCGTGCGGCTGAGCATGTTGAACTCGTGCAGGCCGGTAGCGCGCGTGAATATGTCGGTGTTGAGTATGCCGTAGATGTGGTCGAGCCTCTCGTCGTCTCCGATGCAGAATATGTCCGCGTACTCACGGTAGGCGTGGTCAAGCGCCTCGGGCGTCAGAAACGGGCGGGACGCCGGTCAAAGAACAGATAGTTTGTCAGAAACGCTCCCCTGAGATATTCGGGAACGGATGTGGTTTTGCTTGCTAATCTCATGCTTGCTGATGTCATAAATCATGCTCCTTTCATGGTCGCCGCCGACGTCTTGGGGATGCCGGTGACGACGCGGTCGATAAGTCCGTACTCCCTGCCCTCCTCGGCGGTCGTGCGGTTGTCGCGGTCGGTGTCGACGCATATCTGCCCAAACGAGCGGCCGGTGTTCGCCGCCATAATGCGGTTAAGCTGCTCGCGCGTCTGACGTATCTGCTCGGCATAGAGAAGTATATCCGACGTCTGCCCTGCCGTATCTCCTAAGGGTTGGTGTATAAGGATGGTGCTGTTAGGAAGCGCCTCGCGCTTGCCGTGCGTGCCGGACGACAGCAGAAACGCCGCCATCGACGCCGCCATGCCGATACAGGTGGTTCTTATGTCGCAATCGACAAAGTTCATGGCGTCGAATATGGCGAACCCTGCCGTAACCGAGCCGCCGGGCGAGTTTATCCACATGTTGATCTCGCGCCTCTCTCTCGGAACCTTCTCCGACTTGAACAGAAAATCAAGGTAGAGCAGCGCGCTCACCACTGTGTTTGCCATGCTGTAGTTGATCTCACCGAACACCTTTATCACGTTGCGGTTGAGGAAGAAGCCCTCGCTGAAGGCCTATCGTTTGGGTATTGCGTTTTTCATAATCGTAACCTCCTGTTGAATGAATTCTTCTCGCCTGACGATCCCGCCGCCCACTGTGCCGCGGATCCGTCTGTCCCTTACATCTGCATTATAACACGCGTTTCGCGGTTTGTCAAGGATTTTTGACGATTTTTGATTAATATTTTTAATTGTTTTAATTAAAATCAGCAATGTTAGGCGTTTTTGCGGCCTTGCACGGTCTTTGCGACGTGCATTTTTGATTAAACATACAAAAGCCCTCTATGTCGTCCCGACAGAGAGGGCTAAACCATATTTTATACGGCGTCGGGCGAAAGAAGCCCCTCACCGCCCGCGCGAGCCGTCGAAAAGCGTGCCGACCTGCCCGCCGCGCAAAAGCTCGTACAGCGCCTCGGGGCGCTTGCCGTTTGTAATGACGGTGTCCGTGCCGTGCGAGGTGGCGAGTTCCGCCGCACGCAGCTTTGTCCTCATGCCGCCCCGGCCGCGCGCCGAGCCCGCGCCGCCCGCCGATGCATACATCTGCTCTGTTATGCTGTCGACGCGCGAAATAAGCCGCGCATCCGGGTTCAGGCGCGGATCCTTGTCGTACAGCCCGTCAATATCGGAAAAAATGACAAGCCGCTCCGCGCGGCACAGCACCGCCACAACCGCGGACAGCATATCGTTGTCTCCGAACAGCCGGTCGGGAGATTCAATCTCGGCGTAGCTTACCGAGTCGTTCTCGTTGACGATGGGGACGATGCCCATCTCGAGCAGCGTGTTGAAGGTGTTGGTCAGATTCTCGCGCTTGGCCTCGAGCTCGATGTCCTCGGCGCTGAGCAGTATCTGGCCGACGACCTTGTCGTACTCCCCGAAAAACTTGTCGTAGAGATACATGATGCTGCACTGCCCGACTGCGGCGGCCGCCTGCTTCATCCTGAGCGCGGTGGGGCGCGTTTTGAGTCCCAACTTTCCGCAGCCGACCGCAATCGCGCCGGACGAGACGAGCACCACCTCGTACCCCATGTTCTGCACGTCAGACAGCACCCGCGCCAGCCGGTCAAACGCGCGCAGGTCGGTTTTGCCGACCTCGTTGGTCAGCGTCGACGTCCCCACCTTTACTACGAGCCGGTTGTGATAAAGCGCCGCGCTCATACGCTGATGACCTCCGGCCTGTGGCATGTGGCGGGGAGAAAGCGCTCCGTAACATCGCTTGTGCGCAGCTTCATGTACCCTGTGGTCGTGCCGTCGCTGCACCCGTAAAACTCCTCGCGCAGCACATCCCGGTCTATCACGACGCGCACGCCGTCCGCTCTTCCCGGCAGACAGCTGAGCACCGTTGCCGCGCCGATTCTGGTTCCGAGCATACTCTCCATCAGCTCCGCCGGTGCGAACGACACCCGCGAAACTCCCAGCGCGCGGCTGAAGTCCCCCGAGCGGAACGGCTTGTCGCCGCACGTTACAAACAGATAAAATTCGCTGCGCTGCCGGTTGCACAGAAACAGTGTCTTGACCATTTTCATGTTCAGCCGCTCGTCGACGGCGGCGCAGTCCTCCATGGTTATGACCTCGTCGCTCTCAACGCGCTCGTACCGTATCCCCAGCCGCCCGAGCTCGCGGTATATCTGCTCCTCGAGCGGCGTTTTATAGCTCTGCGGGGCGTCGGTTTTTATCTCGCTCACGTAAATCATTATGAATGTTCCTCCATTGCTTGACTTTTCGGTGAAAATATTATATCATTAGGCGTAGCATTTGAAAAGCGAATGTTTGTAATGCTTCGCATGACTGAATGTCATATATGGAGGTGCATATGGACATACAAAAATATCTGTCGTTCGTCAAGACGGTGGAAACCGGCAGCTTCACCCGCGCGGCGCAGGCGCTGAATTACTCTCAGTCCGGGATAAGCCGGATGATCGGCGAGCTGGAGCGCGAGTGCGGCGTGACGCTGCTCGAGCGCGGGCGGGGCGGCGTCCGCCTGACCTCGGACGGCGTGAAGCTGATGCCGTCCATCCGCGCGCTGGTGGCAGATTACGAAAAAATGCAGATGCAGATCGACGAGCTGAACGGCCTGCAATCCGGGCTCATCCGCATCGGGACCTTCTCCAGCGTGGCGACGCACTGGCTGCCCAACATCATCCGCGAGTTCCGGCGCGACTACCCCCGCATTGACTACGAGCTGCTGCTCGGCGACTACACCGAGATTGAGGAATGGCTCGCCGAGGGGCGCGTCGACTGCGGATTTCTGCGCCTGCCGACCGTCCGAGACTTCCGCACGGAATTTCTCGAGCAGGACGAGCTCATGGCCATCATTCCGGAGGGGCACCGGCTGGCGGAATGCGAGCGTTTTCCCTTCTCCGCGCTGTGCGACGAGCCTTTTATGCTGCTTGAGAAGGGCGCAAAGGCTGAAATTGCACAGATATTCGAGCGCTGCGGACTTACACCGCGGGTTCAGTTCACGACGTGGGACGACTATGCCATAATGTCGATGGTCGAAAGCGGGCTTGGAATCAGCATTCTGCCGCGGCTCATTCTGCGCCGCGCGCCCTACCGCATTATCGCAAAGTCGCTCGAGGTGCCCTCCTACCGCAAAATAGGCATCGCGCTGCGGGACAGAAGTACCGCCTCGCTCGCCGTCAAGCGCTTTCTGGACTATCTCAAATATCGCAACCCCGACGAAACAAAAAATCCCCCGGTGAGTTGAATTCGCCGGGAAACAGTAGTATAATATGTATGTATAACCTACAAGGAGATGAGAGCATATGGAAAAACTGAAGGTACTGATGCTGAACGGCAGCCCGCGTCCGAACGGCAACACGTCGGTAGCGCTGCGGGAGATGGAGAAGGTGTTCACCGAGTGCGGAGTCGAGAGCGAGACCGTACAGCTCGGGGCGATGGACATCCGCGGCTGCATCGCCTGCAACTTTTGCTACAAAAACGGCCGCTGTGTCTTTGACGACGCGGTCAACGAGCTGGCGCCCAAGTTTGAGGCTGCCGACGCGCTGGTGGTCGCAAGCCCGGTCTACTACGCCTCGGCGAACGCAACGCTTGTCGCCTGCCTCGACCGTCTGTTTTACAGCACGCATTTCGACAAGACAATGAAGGTCGGTGCGAGCGTCGCCTGCGCGCGCCGCGGCGGCTGCTCGGCCACCTTTGACGAACTCAACAAATACTTCACCATATCCGGCATGCCCGTCGCGGCAAGCCAATACTGGAACAGCATTCACGGCCGCGCGCCCGGAGAAGCCGGGCAGGACGGCGAGGGACTGCAAACCATGCGCACGCTGGCACGCAACATGGTGTTCCTGATGCGCAGCATCGCGCTCGGCAAGGAGCAGTTCGGCCTGCCCGAGAAGGAGGAGCGGGTCGCGACCCACTTTATCCGGTAATGACATCAAAATAATGACGGATTCCGCGTTTGCCGCCGCCGTAAATCAGCATGCTCATGCGCACGGGGTAAACAAGGGAAAATCCGGAGACGTTCATGTAAATTTCGCTACAAGTATACCACCGGCGGCGCACGCCGTCAATACGGGCATTTCAAAATCGCAGAAATGAACAATCCGCCCCACCGCAGTGCGGTCAGTTTTTTATAGATTCCTTGCGGTTGGGGGGACGCACCGTCCAAATACAGCAAAACGCCTTTCGCACTGCCGCGAAAGGCGTTTTTTATAGCTTCAGTGGCGCTTGCGCGAGGCGCTGCTGCCGACCACGGCGGCTGCGACAACGACCACGGCTGCGACCACAATCACAACGACATTCACGCCGTTGGAGTCGTCTCCTCTCGGGGCTGGCGGCTGGGTCGTCGTGCCGGGCTCGGACGCGGAGGTCGTCGTGCCCGGAGCCGGGGGCGTGGTGACGGCGGTGGTAGTATCGTCGGCGTCACCGGCGTCGTCTTCAAAGCCGACGTGCGCGGTGGTCGTTTCCGCCGGAGTTGTCGTCGTCACAGGCACGGGCGGCAGTGTCACCGGCGCAGGCGTCGTGGTGACGGCGGCGGAACCGGTGTCAATTTTGCCGGGATCGATGTAGCTCGGGTAATCCTCGACAATTGAACAGCCCTCGGGAACCGTCACCGTAATGCTTTTGGACTGCACAACAACCGTTTTCAGGTTGCGAAGCCCGGCGAAGAGGTCGCTGTCGATCTGGGTCACGGTATCGGGGATAGTGACCTTGGTCAGCGCAGGGTTGCTTTTGAAGATCTGCCCTCTTATGCGGGTAACGGGCAGCGACGCGATGTGGTCATAAATGACGACCTCGCTCTCCGAGCCGAAATAATCGATAATCGTGACCTGCTCATTTTCAATTATGTACTTGAAATAGCGTTCCGAATAGATTTTCTCGTCCTCGGCCGAAACGCCGACCGAAACGCCGCCGATAATCACCAGCAGCGCAATCAGCGCCGCCACAATATGCGTTCTGCTAAATTTTTTCATCCTGATTGCTCCTGATACCATGATACCCAAAGTGGCAGGCGGTTAAGCCTGCCACTGGAGGGATTAAAATGAGATTTTAGTCATTGTCCGCGTCTTCTTCTCGGTCGTTGTCGCTTGTGGTAACGACATCCGCCTTCCTATCGCCTACGGTGATATTAACGATATGAGCCTTAGCCGGTGCTTCAGCTTCATACTTTGCCGTCGACTTGGCCGTCGGTGAGCGGCTTCATCGTGGGAATTTTTCTCGCTCATTTTTGATAAGCTCTGCTCCGTTCATATAACCTCAGATGGAAGTTCTCATCCTGTTCTTTTTGGTACGCTTAGTTCCGCTAAGTTCAGTCGGCGGAAAAACCGCTGGCTTAACTCTTGGCTTAAACTGGCGTAAGCCGCTTCATTTTTATGAAAGCAAGCAGTGCGCTCCTACGAGCTGCTTATATTAGTATAGCATAAAAACAGGAAAGTTCAATACATTGTTGTTGATTTGCGACCTTATTTGTATTTCCAACTCATAAATCGCTCACGAAGCTCCTTGATGTCCTGCTCGGAATCCGTGTTCAAATAAATGTGATTATGAGCAAACACAGCCTTTA
>CAVIBA010000097.1:3783-7314 GCA_963640785.1 Bulleidia sp. | reverse complement strand
AATTGAAGCACTTAATTCTGCAATCGTATTTAGTGGCGAGAGTGTAGATGTTGCCATTGATAATGAAGTGAGTATTGCATCCGGCAATGGCGATGCGTTTGTTGCAAGTAAAGATATCGTAATACATAATCTTAAGGAGACCTCGTCTGGCACGCTCAGAGTTACAGGTGGCAGAGGCAATCCTGGAGGACATGCTATAGTTGCAGTTGGCAATTTGAGTATTCAAGGATACGTCAATATAGAGGCTACCGGCGGTGTTGGTAACAAAGGCGCTAAGGGGTACACTCCTGGGAAAAGTGGTAATGGAGACGGTGGAACTGGCGAGAAAGGTAGCAATGGTGGAGTTGGCATCGAGGCAGCGAACGTGACTATCGGAGATAACGCGGTCGTTATTGCCCGCGGCGGTGTTGGCGGTACCGGAGGTACAGGTGGAAATTCGGTTAATAAGTACTGGAACAGTAAAAATTCCGGAGGCACTGGTGGTTCTGGAGGAGTTGGTGGAGTCGGACTGTCTACACAGATTCTTAATATTAGCAGTGCTGCGAGTGTTTCTGTTTACGGAGGTAATGGTGGTGTCGGCGGTAAAGGCGGTTACAAAGATACACGTTACTACAGTGGTAGCAATGGCTCTGGTGGTTCTGGTGGATATGGAAGTATTGCATCCTGGGTTGGAACCGAGATGACCGGGGTGTTTGCTGTGTGTGAAAACGGTTCTGACGGGCAATCGGGGGCAAAGGGTGGAACTTGGGACAGTCAAGATGACTACGATGGCCAATATTGGGATTAAAAGTGTCCCCCCGCGCGGAGGAATCCGCGCGGGGAACCCCACCTCGCGCAAAACATAAAACCTCAATTAAAAACAAAAAGGAAGGCTCACCCCTTCCTTTTTCGCTTTTGACCAGCACGGCAATCTTTTGAACTGCCCTTTTCTCTGATGTCCCGATTGCAGTAATTTGTGAACAAAAGTGCGCGCAAATCGTGCAACAGTCGTAAATACCGTCTGCGGTGGACGGCAAAATGTCGAGCCCCCCTGTACAATCCCCCATTTTTGTGCTATAATATCCCCGGACTCAGCCGCCGCGTGGCGGCTGAGGATTTGGTTGAAACAGAGGGCAGAACCATGAAAATTGCACTTACAAACGCCGTCATTCTTGACGGCACCGAAAATATGCAGCCGAGGGTGGAGCAGAGCGTCCTTATCGAGAACGGGAAAATAGCGGACATTGTCCCCGCGAGCAAGGTTCCGGTGGGGTTCGAGGCCGTCGATCTCGGCGGGAAATACCTCATGCCGGGGCTTATCAACATGCACGTCCACCTCGCCGGCAGCGGCAAGCCGCAGAAAAAACAGCGCGACAACGAAAAGCTGGTCAAGACCATAATGGGCTCGGCGCTGACGCGGGCGGTGGCCTACCGCATGGTCTGCGGCTTTGCGCGGGACGAGCTCATGAGCGGCGTCACGACCATCCGCACGGTCGGCGGGCTCGGCAGTTTCGACACGCGTCTGCGCGACGAGATTGCGGCGGGTAAGCGCGTTGGGCCGCGGATTCTGGCCGCGAACGAGGGAATTTCGGTTCCCGGCGGGCATATGGCGGGATCTGTCGCCATCGCCGCGCACAGCATCGACGAGGCGCTGAACCATTTGCACGAGTCGAAAAAGGAAAAAGTTGATATAATCAGGCTGATGATAACAGGCGGCGTCATGGACGCCAAGGAAAAGGGCGTGCCCGGCGAGCTGAAAATGCCGCCCGAGATGGTCAGAGCCGTCTGCGACGAGGCGCACCGCATGGGCTACAAGGTGGCGGCGCACGTCGAGTCGCCCGAGGGCGTTCGGGTGGCGCTCGAAAACGGCGTCGACTCCATCGAGCATGGCGCGAAACCGGACGAGCACATCATATCTCTGTTCCGCGAGAAGGGCGCGTTTCTCTGTACCACGCTGTCCCCCGCACTCCCCTATGCGCTGTTCGACCGCGCCATAACCAACGCGACGGAGGTTGAGCAGTACAACGGCAACGTCGTGTTTGAGGGCATCATTGCCTGCGCCAAAGCAGCGCTCGAGAACGGTATCCCGGTGGTGCTTGGCAACGACGTCGGCTGCCCGTGGATCACGCAGTACGACTTCTGGCGCGAGCTTTATTACTTTCACAAGTTCGTCGGCGTGACAAACGCCTTTGCGCTCTACACCGCGACCTCGCGCAGCGCCGCTGTGGCGGGCATCGGCGACGTGACCGGTTCGATAGCGCCCGGTCTCGCGGCGGACATGATCGTCACGTCGGGCAACCCGCTCGACGACCTGCGTGCCCTGCGTCACGTCGAAATGGTCGTAGCGCGCGGAAACGTGATCGCCCGCCCTGCCTTCCGCCGCCGCAAAAACGTCGAGGCGGAGCTTGATAAGTTTCTTTGAGATGATGACAACCGCACAGCCGATTGATCGGCTGTGCGGTTACCATTTTTGGGGAAGTGCTTGAGCCTTGGCAAGCGCACGCCGTGAAGGCCACCGACGGTGGAGAACTGTACTTTTCTGCCACGAGCAGAAAAGTACAGTTAAATCACGTCCTGCGGACGTTCCGGCGAGAGCCCGCAAAGGCTAAAGAACTACTTTCGCGCGCAGGCATATGCAATACGCCTCACCTCCCCCCCACAACAAAAAGAACACTGCAACTTCCACATTGCAGTGTTCTTTCTCTCTCAGACTCCTCTGAAGCCTCTTCCGATAATCTTGCTGGAGTTTGTCACCGTTATGAACGCGTCCGGGTCGACGGCGCGGAGCTTTTTCTCGAGCCGCGCGGCCTCGGCGCGGCGGCAGGAGGTCACGAGCATCTTTTTGGGCGTCCCCGTGTAAACGCCGACTGCATCGACCATCGTCACGCCGTGGTGCATCTCCTCGAGAATGTACCGGCAAACCTCGTCCGGCTTGTCCGTGATGATGGTGAACGACTTGCACAGATTGATGTTCTCGATTATGGTGTCAACCAAAAACGCCTTGATGAACAGGCCGAGCATGGAGTACAGCCCCACCTTGATGCCGCTGACAAATATCGCCGACGCCGCGATCAGCGCGTCAACCATCAGCAGCGCCGTGCCGATGTTTATCGAGGTGTACTTTTTGAGTATCATCGCGGTGATGTCGGTGCCGCCGCTCGAGGCCGAGCGCGAAAACAGCAGCGACGACCCAGCCGCCGTGATGAGTATCGCATAAATAAGCTCGAGCAGGCTGTCGTCGGTCAGCGGGGCGGTCAGCGGAAACAGACGCTCGAACACCCACGTCTCGGCCGAGAACGCGAGACTGCAATAGACGGTCTTGATTCCGACCGTCCGCCCGAGAAATATAAAACCGACAACAAGCAGCACGACGTTCAGTATGAACATCAGCGTCGCCGCCGAGACAGCGCCGCCCGTCAGCCGGCTGACAACAATCGAAATTCCGCTCACGCCGCCCGTCGAAAAACCGTTGGTCATTTTGAAAAAGTAGACGCCGATGCTCATGAGCAGCACGCCCGCGTTTATTATGCCGAAATCGGCCAGCGCGGACAG
>CAVIBA010000097.1:0-3773 GCA_963640785.1 Bulleidia sp. | reverse complement strand
CAGAATTTTTTTATTTTTCATGCGCGTTTTCCTCCGCAGATTTTTCAGATGTATTTTATCACGTTATTCTGCCGCCGTCAATCGTCAAAGAGAGGAAATTTTGCGTCGGCGCGCGAAATTGTGCACGACCGGCGGAAAAATTTTCTCGGGCGGTTGAAAAGGGCACGGTTTTGTGTTAGAATTAAGACATCATCGCGCAGCTCATGAATGGCACGATGAAGCCTTAAAAAACGGAGGTTTGCCGCAAATGAAAATAAGTAATACGCTCTCGCGAATTGATATTTACCCCAAGGTTGTCCCTGTCGGCCGTCCTGTGCGCCTGACGCTGCGCTCGCTCGACCCCGATTATCTCACGTCCGACGGCTACCGTCTCGACGTCTGGGCCATAAACGGCGACCCCGAGCAGGTCACCTTCCCGAATGTGCCCTATACCCGCCTGCCGAGCCCCGGCGTCGGCTTCTGTTTTGAGCTTTCCTTCCCGGACGAGCAGGAGTACCAGCTCCGGCTCTACGACGCGCAGGGCAAATGCGCGCTCATCACCTCTGTCTACGCGCTTGAGGACGACATGTTGCGCCTGCACCCGCTCGTCGGCGACTTTCACGTGCACACGCTGTTCTCGGACGGCGCCGAGGGGCCTGCGTTTGTCGCCGCGAAGTACCGCGAGGCGGGCTTCGACTTCATGGCCATCACCGACCACCGGCGCTACGAGCCCTCGCTCCGCGCCATCGCCGCTTACAGCGACCTTGACCTGCCCTTCCACGTCTACCCCGGCGAGGAGGTGCACTCGCCCGGCAACTACGTTCACATAGTCAATTTCGGCTCGGATCACAGCGTCAACGCCATGGCGCTCGCCGACAAAACGCTCGGCGGCTGGCGCGACAAGGAGGGCGACCCCGCGTGGCTCGCCGAGGTCGAAAAGCTGTCCGCGCAGCTGACCGATCTGCCCGACGGCGTCCCGGCGCATATTGTCGCGTCGGCGATGCTGGTGTCGCGCGAGGTGAGACGCGGCGGAGGACTCTGCATTTTCGCCCACCCGCACTGGCGTCAGAAGGTGCACAACGTGCCGGACGTCGTGTCGGAGTACTTTCTGCGCAGCGGCATGTTCGACGCGTTCGAGCTGCTCGGCGGACAGTCGTGGCAGGAAAACCAGTCGCAGCTGATGATGTTTGAGCATATGTGCCGCGGCGGGGTCGACATTCCCATCGTCGGCGACAGCGACTCGCACGGAACGCTCGAGAAGCGTGTCGGCGGCGCAAACTGGCCCTATCGCATGTTCACCGAGGAGCGCACCGTCGTGCTCGCGGAGGAGAACAGCCGCGATGCTATCGTCTCCGCCGTCCGCGCCGGACGCACGACGGCAATTCAGATATTTGAGGGGCAGTACCCGCAGATATGCGGTGGCAGCTACCGCGTGAAGCAGTACGTGCTGTTCCTGCTTGAGAATTACTACCCCCTGCGCGACCGTCTTTACGCCGACGAAGGTCGCCTGATGGTCGAGTACATCGCGGGCACGCCCGGCGCGCGCGAGCGCCTTGAGCGCACGGTCGCAGAAAACAGCGAGTTTGAATCAAAATACATTTTGCGGGACTGATGTCCCGCACAAACGGAGAGACAATGAGTGCAGAATATCTTGCCGCCTTTGACGTCGGCGGCACAAAGCTGGACGCGGTGCTTTTCGACACGGCCGGGCATATAGTTTCACACGTCCGCGAGCGCGGCGGGATACCGCTTGAGATAGGCGCCCAGGCGGCGGAGCGCTACTACCTCGCCGCCCTGCGCAAGCTGACGGCGGGCTACGAAGGGCGCGTCGCGGCGCTTTACGGGTCGGTCGCGACGATAGAATACTTTGGAGACGGCATACAGAACAACATAAAAACGGTGCTCTCACTGCCCTGCGTGCGGCTTGAGGGCGACGGAATGTGTCTTATTTCGGGCATGCTCGGGCACAACGACGGGTGCAGCATCGTCTGCGGGACGGGATCGGCGTTGTTTGTCCGCGAGGGCGACAGCTACTGGCACACCGGCGGCTGGGGACACCTGATCGACAGCTGCGGAAGCGGGTTTGTGTTGGGACGCATGGCGCTTCAGGCGGCGCTCCGCGCTCACGACAAGCGTGCCGAGCCGACGCTTCTGCTCGAGCTTGCCAGCCGTCAGTGCGGCGAGCCGATATGGGAGCACTATGTCAAGCTGTACGAGGGCGGACGCGCCTATATCGCCTCGTTTGCGGGGACGGTCTTCGAGGCGCGCCGCGCCGGGGATCCGGTCGCCCGCCGCATTTTTGACCATTGCGCGGGCGAGCTCGCCGACCTCGTCTGGGTCGCGCGCCGCGAGCTGGGGCACGACTTTGACCTCGTCTACAACGGCGGCATTTTCTTCAACCACCGCGACTATGCCGAGGCCGTCCGCGCCCTGTCGCCGTCCGGCGTCCGCGCTGTTTTCTCCGACGTCAAGCCCATATACGGCTGCGCCGTCGAGGCCATGCACGACGTCGGCCTCGTCTGCGGCGAGGAGTTCAGGGGGGCGTTTTTGGGGAGTTATGACGCGACCTGACCGGGTGTCCATACAACAAATGTGGTCCACTGATTGGCGAATCAATCAGTGTGCCGCATGTTTTCCGATGAGGCGACGATTCAGCTCGCCGAGCCTGCCGCGCCCCTCTGCCTCTTCTCCATCCTCCGCCAATTTACAAACCCGTACACATCGTTGACCAGAAACGCGGCGAAGCAGATGGTGACGGAGAGGTAGCTGACGTCGCTCAGGGTGGCGAGCGTCCAGAGGACGATCAGGACGACGTCGTTCGCGGCGTAGGCGATGGCGTAAAACGGGCTGCGCCGGGCGGTCAGGTAGACGGCGGCGAAGCTGGTCGTCACCGAGATAGTGCTCGGGATGCGATTTGCGGTGTCAAAGGCGCGCAGAATGAAGTAAAAAATCGCAGTAACGGCGGCGGTCAGTGCCCACATGAAGGCCTGCTCGCGCCCGGACAGTCGTCCGACTGTGACCTCGGCACGGTTACCGCCGTATGGGTGCCGCAGCCACACCACAAGTGAGAACACCGCCATTGGCATCGACATGCCGAGGTAGGTCAGCATCTCGCCGTAATAGCATAAGCTGTACGATATGACACCGTATATCAGGCTTAAAATCACCATGAGCACCTGACCGATTGGGTTGCCCTTGGCGTTGAATATGAGCGCGGTCACGCCGATGAGCGAGGCGACGAGCGTCAGAAAGTTCTCGCGGTCGAGCAGGGCAAACGACACCGCGATGACGCCGACCGACCCTGACCATAGCGCGATCTCCGCGCGCGAAAAACAGCTTATGAAAGATTTCAGTTTCTTCATTACGATGTGTGACTCACAAAAAGTAAAAAAGCATTTGCGTGTGCATCTTCAAAAACCTAACGATGCACAAACAAATGCTTTTTGCATTCCTACCCGGTGGCAGTTGTGTTGGTTATTTTATCACACCCGCGGCACTTTGCCAAGCCCGACTTTACGGCGCGCTGCCGTGCTCAATGGTGCGGTTGATGGTGTCGGCGAGGGCGTCGGCGTCCATGTCGTCGTGAAGCTGCGCGAGGAGAACGTCGTTGCCCGACGCGTCGGTTATGTGCAGGCGCGCACGGCTGACAGTGAATTTCTGCTTGCCCGAGGCGAGACGCACGCTGTCGCGGACTATCTCGGCGCGGCCGAGCTCGGAATATTTGTATTCCTTCGCCTCGTGACGCTCGTCGTGGTCGTCAAGCAGACTGAAAACGCGGCTGAGCACTACAATGC
>CAVIBA010000096.1:0-7351 GCA_963640785.1 Bulleidia sp. | reverse complement strand
AGTATAGCCATTATTTCTTTTTCGCAAGCACCGCACGCACTATCAGCCACACCGTATCCGCCACAAGAAGCGCGCCGGAAATGATGAGAAACAGCATCCCGCGCAGATTAGCGGACAAATTGTGCAGCGCTCCGACGTCGTCGTTCGGCACATCGGCTGTCGAGGCGAAAAGCGCCGCCGCAACAAGCAGCGTGCAAAGGCTCAGCGCAACCACGACAATCTGAATTATATTGATAACCTTGTTATTCACAGTTCTCTCCTCCGTATAACTCAAGCCACGATGATTATATCACACCTGCCACACGCTGTCAACCTCAAGACGCAACAATCAGAATAACAACGCCGGAAAAAACGGTTTTCCGTTTTTTCCGGCGTTGCCTATTGTGCAAATCAGAGTTTGGATTCGGCCTGCTCTGCCAAGAGCGCGTTGTGCTCAGCCTCGGATTTCTGCTTCATCACCGTAAGCTCGGCAAGGAAGGTATCAATATCCTTAAACTCACGGTAAACGGATGCAAATCTCACGTACGCCACCTCGTCGATTTTCTGAAGGCGACTCATAACCATCTCGCCAAGCTCGCGTGACGGTACCTCGAGACGCAGCGAGTTCTGAAGCTCGGTCTCGATGTCGGTCACGACATCCTCGGCGTTGACCGGCCGCTTCTGGCACGCCTTGAGCAGGCCGCCGAGCAGCTTATTGCGGTCAAACAGTTCCTTTGAACCATCCTTCTTCACAACGATAATCTGAACAGACTCTATCATCTCAAATGTCGTAAAACGCTTCTGACACACAAGGCACTCACGCCTGCGTCTGATGCTGTTGCCGTCAGACACGGGACGGGAATCAATAACCTTACTATCAGGATGACCACAGGCAGGACATTTCATAATTCAAACACCCGCATTCAAAATGCGTTCCTTTCCCAAACTCGAGAAGCTGTAATTTCTATACATATATAATACCACAACATCTGCCGTTTGTAAAGGTGTTTTTTCAGAAATGACACAATATTTTGACGTTTCGGTCTTAACATTGCGCTGTGAAGCCTTAAATCTCGACCAAAACCTCCCCTTCGCCCTCGTCAACCGACTCTCTGACGATACAGACCATGCTGCATGGCGTAACCCTTCCGTTCAGCAGTGAGAAAAACAGTCTTGCCGCAACTTCGCGCTCGCAGCGCACGAAGCATTCCGCCATCTCGCCGCCATAGGAAACGCACAGCTGGTAGAATGATTCGCCGTCCTTTTCAACGCGAAACAGTCGATAGCGTGCGCGACTGTCAAGGACTTTGGCGCTTCCGTCCAGCAGAGGTCTGCGGCCGGGTACAAAGGTGAGTTTTTTCGTGGTGATGCCATAACAATTGTTCATCAGAGGTGTCTCCTTGTTAATAAAAATTTGTGATGCTGTTATTATATCACAATACAAAGCGAATGCAATTTTAGGCTATATTTAGCCCAAACAGCTCGTTTTATATCAAATATTGTAAATTTTGTTTATTAATGCTTGTAATTTTAGCCGTTTTCAACTATTTTTCAGCCGTATTTTGAAATACGTGGTCGCTAAAATCTCCAAAAATTGATGAATTAAAAAAGTTTAAAAATTTTTCTTAATTAATTCACCCTTTCCGACGCGGCCATCTACCCAAGCGCAAAGCAGGCATTTTTTGTTCAGTATAGACAAAAAAGCCCCGACCGCAACACGCTGCGGTCAGAGCTTTTTGTTCAAATTATACAAACTAGGGTGCCACACGTTTTTACAAAACAGATGATATGCGTCATGTGATATCACAATCAGCTCATTTCGTATTCTGCGAGTATTTCCCTCAAACGGACGACCACCTCATCCCCGCGAAGCCTATCAACGGCATATTCGCGCCGCAAAAGCTCGCCGGGAACGTAGGTATCGTACTTGTCGAAAATCGGCAGCTCGCTCTCGCTGACAAGCTCGCGGCAATCGATGCCGCCCCCCGCCCGATCGCACAAATAACTGATAAATGAATAATCGTCCCCGCGCTCCATGCGGAAGGTCATGTAGCAACACCCCTCAAAATCGAGGCCAGTCAGCTTAAACGGTGCGCCATTGTGCGCGATAAAGCGCCGCAGTGTGCGGAATGAGCGCGTCCCAAGCCATGGAAAGAGACACCATGAGTACCCACCGAGGTGTATCAGCGAATGCTCAAGCACACCTGTATTCGCGGCGAGGTGGCGCGCCACCTCAAGCCTGTGCACGGCATTCGGCTTCAGATACGGGTAGACAGTGTCCTCCGCCAGGACTCTGCGCATACGCTCGAGAACCTTGGTGTGGATCTCACCATAGTCGCCCGGCCACGAAACCTCCATCTTGCCCTCAACGCTCTTTACATATATGAGCTTGCGCTTTATGTCCAGCTCCTCGACCTCCCACACGCGCCCTGCCAGTGCAAAGCGGTCTCCGACGGGCGGCGGCGTTGTGATGGTGCCGATCTCATCCGAGCCACAGCGCACGGTGTAGTCCTCCGAATCCTTGAACACGGCGTAAAATTTGAAGGAGTTGAGCAGTCTCTCGCCGCTAAGACCGACGATGAGCCCCTTCTCCTCCGTCATTTCGATGTATCCGTGTTCGATCATGGATATAATTAATGTTTTGTAGTCCTCGCGCGGGACTTGCTCGAACGGTGGCAGCGACAGCACACGCTCGGCAAGTCTCCGCGGCGTCAGCTCGCCTGACGCCGCGAGCACGCTCAGCGTCTGGTGGAACAACAGACTGAACGGCAGCTGTCTTATGCGCGGCGGCTCGATGAAGCGCTCCTCGATGTAGAGTTGAATTATCGCAATCGCACGCAAAAGTCCCCACGGAATGAGCTGCGGCAGCGGCGTATTCGGGAGCGGATCCTCCTCACGGAAGACCATCATCATCTCGGGCGGCTGTCCGCGCCGCCCGGAGCGGCCGAGACGCTGAAGAAAGCTCGAAACAGACGTCGGTGCGTCGTTCTGGAGGATGCGCTCGAGCCTTCCTATGTCGATGCCGAGTTCCATCGTCACCGTGGCGCAGGTCGCGACGTTGATGTCCTCGTCCTTCATTTTAAGCTCAGCCTCCTCACGGATTGAGGCCGAAAGATTGCCGTGATGTATAAGAAAAACGTCCAGGTCGCCGCGCCGGCGCGCTATCTGACGGAATGTCGCGCAGAGATATTCGGTCTCCTCGCGCGAGTTCGAAAAGACAAGCGACTTTTTGTCCCTGACACAGTCGTACATATACTCATACCCCGCGTCAAGCTCGGCCAAGTACTGTTCCCCGCTCGCCTCGCCGGGACGCGCGACCTGATTTTCGTTCTGATTCTGTATATAAAAGTGCTCCAGTCCCAACCGCCAGCGCAACTTTTCGGCTCCGAACTCCGGGACGTCGGTCATCCGCCCGCTCCCCGACGACAGCCATGCCGCCGCCAGTGCCGGGGCACCGACCGTCGCAGACAGGCCTATCCGCCGCGGAACGTGGCCGGTCAGCCGCTGTATGCGGGCAAGCTGGCACAGTACCTGATTGCCGCGGTCGGTGCCAGTCAGCGTGTGAATCTCATCAATTATGACAAAGCGCAGATCGCCGAAAATACGGACTATGTCGTTTGAACGGTTGATGAGCATAGCCTCAATCGACTCCGGCGTGATTTGCAGGATGCCCTGCGGGTCGTCGAGCAGCTTCTTTTTGTGCGACGCCGCCACATCCCCGTGCCAGTGCGTCACGGGCATCCCGCTCTGGTCAAGCAGCTGTTCAATGCGTGAGAACTGGTCGTTTATAAGGCTTTTGAGCGGAGCGACATAAAGCACTCCAACGCTCGCCGGAGGCGACTGCATGAGAAGCGTCAGCACCGGAAAGAACGCCGCCTCGGTCTTGCCGCTCGCCGTCGACGACGTGAGCAGAAGGTCGTTGTCAGTTTCAAAAATAGTGTGCGCCGCGGCCACCTGCACGCCGCGCAGGCTCTCCCAGCTGTGAGAATAGATATACTCCTGAATGAAGTCCGGGAACCTCCCGAATATTTTGTCAGCCTCGGTCATATAGCCTCCTTGGTTCAGAAATCAATATCTTCCGGGTTGAATTTGGCCGTTTCTGCGGATTTGTGATCTTGTTTTTCGCCATTTTCGGTCTTGAGTGTAACGGCGCTCCCGACAATATCCGAGAAATGCGTCTGCGGGTTCTGCATAAGGATGTTGAGTACGGTCATGTAATCGCGCAACATCTCACGCGGCGTTATCATTGAATCCACTCCCGCACGCTCGAGACAAATGTTGAGAAACTGCACCATTTCCTCGTTTGTTATTCGCGGCGTCCAGCCGTAATTCTGCGCGTGCAGCGCGGTCAAACGGGTGATGAGCGCAAAAAGCTCGTCGTCACTCAAGCGACGCAATCTTATAATCGGCCCCAGAAGATTCTTGTACCCGTCAAGTGCAAATCTGCTGTCGCACAGCCGACTGCGCAACGCCTCGTAGCTGAAAAGTCCGCGGCGCGTGTCCTCAAGAAACTGCGGCGTTCCGCCGAGAATTATCTCAAGCCCCGTCGCTCTTCCCTGAAGCGTATCGTTGAACATTGAGAGAATCTTTTCGTAGTTGTTCTCACGGCTGACGCGGTGCGTGATTTTGTAAAGATTGACGCACTCGTCAATAAACACAACCAGGCCGCGATACCCCATCCGACGCACAAGCGCCGCCCACAGCTTGATAAAATCGTACCAGTTTTCGTTCTCAATAATGACGGACACATTTATCCCGAGCTCGCTGCGAGCCTCGGTCTTGGTCGTAAACTCGCCACGCAGCCAACGCAGGCAGGCGCTTTGGCGCGCTTCGTCCCCGGCGGTGTATGCGCGGTAATATGCCGCTACAACCCGTGAGAAATCAAAGCCGCCGACCAAAAACTCCATCTCGCGCAGCTCGCTCGCCACCGCATCCGACAGCCACCGTTCAAAATCCGGCGATGTCGGGTCGTGCCCATCGGCGCGCAGACGCAACTGAAGCCCATCTATCCACCGGGCGATAAGACGCTGCAGCGCGCCGCCATCAGGATTTGATTTTGAAGCGAGGTTTTTTATCAGCTCGCGGTAGGTCGCAACGCCAGCCCCGCCGCTGCCGTAAAGCCGGCGCTCGGGCGAGAGATCGGCGTCGGCCGTGATGAAATCGCGCTCAAGCGCGTACCCGCGCACGAGCTGCATGAGAAAGCTCTTACCGCTGCCGTAACGCCCGATGAGAAAGCGCATAGCGCCGCCGCCCTCGTTAACCGCCTCAAGGTCGGACAAAAAAGCGGCGATTTCATCCTTACGCCCGATTGCAATATACGGCGCTCCCGCACGCGGAACAACGCCCGCCGCAACTGACGCAAGAAGCGAATTCAATATACGTTTAGGTACCGCCGTGACCTGATTTTTATCAGTCATAAAACAACTCTCCCCTGTATTCGTCGACAACCTCCAAGCCGTTATCCGACTCGGACAATATCACATCGCCGAAATAATCCACTGCAATTTCATTGATTTTATCGAAAATGAGATCTGTCATCGCGCCGTGACGCCGCGCAAACGCGCGCTGCCCCGCCGCGTCATGACAGTCCACCAAACGGACAAATTCCATGTATTCGCCGAGCGCCTCGGGTAGCCCGCCGCGCGGTGTGGCGGCGTTCTCGGGGGCATTCCCGACGTCATTATTGACGTGGCTCTCGGCGTCATCAGCACTATTATTGGCCGCCATGTCCGGAGAGGCTACCACTGTCGAATCCGTCGTGACCACCATGTCCGACGTGTCTGCCGTGTACGATGTGTCAGACGTCCCTATTATTATGTCGTCCGCCCCGTTGTCTCCGAACGCCTCCAGCAACCGCTCCGTCGTCTGCCACGACTCCTTTTCTATGCGCTCCGCCGCCTCAAGCGACAGCCCGGTCGTGGGTACATCGTAATGCCGTTCATAGTCCTGCCTTGGAGGCTGTTGCATCGGCCGCTTGCGCTGCGGCAGCACGCGGTCGAAGTACGCGTCGATGCCGCGCTTTATCTCCGGGCGCACCTGCCGCGCGCCCAACCGCGATTTGATACCGAGATAGGTGCGCAGTCTGTTTTCAGCATACTTGACCGCGTCCGTGACGACCATGCGCAGCTCGTACGTGTGAGCAAAGCTGCAATAGTCTATCGCGATCTTTTTGCGGCACTTGTAGGTGCACAGCGCGCCCGTATACGCCACTCTCACGCGGCTGCAATCGTTCATGTTCGCAAGCACCGTCAGCTTGCCACTGTCGTCGTAAAAGCCGGAAAAAGCGGACTCAATAGCAGCGGGTATATGCTCGTCATAAAGCTCTCCGACATCACCGCGAGCGAATTTGCTCGTTTTATAGTCGTAGTTTGAGCAGTATGTGATTAGTGCGTCGTATGGGACGCCTTTTTGCTCACCGCCACTCTTGGCCCCTCCGACCATGTAAAACTCCCGCAAAGAGCTCGATGCCACCAGCTCCTGCGGCATCACCGGCGCAGATAAGTGCCATATGAGCGAGAAGTCGCAAATCCATTCAGCCATCAGCCAGTTGAGCCTGCTGTACACGGGATGGTACGCCCGCCACAGCTCGCACAGCTGTCTCTGTCCCCACGCAGGCGACGAATGTCCGCCTGTGTTGATAAGCTCGTTGGCGTACAGCATTATATAGCTGTAATCAACATCGGGATACTCCCCCTGCCATATCTGCTCGCGCCACCAGAGGTACCAGTCGAGTTGCGGCTTTGTCAGCTGACTGTACTCAGGAACGTACGAAAAGAAGGACACCGGGCGGCATGGCTGCCCGCGAAGGCCGCATATACGCTCTGCATGGCTCAGAAATTGCTCATAGTAATTGTACTCGCTCGGTATGTCATATACGCGTACGCGGTGTATAAGCGGGTGTGAGGGGGTGTAATCGTCCACAGGCTCATGTCCTGTGCCGATGCTGACACTGGCACTAGCACTGACACTGGCACTAGCGTCGCCTCTGGCGTTTGAAACGGCCGTAGCGGCACAGTGCAGTCTGAATTCCTCGCGCGACGTGCCTTTGCCATTGGCAGAGGAAACCCGCTTGACGCCGCTGTCCTGCGGGTCTGCGACTTCAAATTCTACTGCGTCCGTCGCGCCCGGAGATCGGACGGAATCCCGCCGCGTACGTTTCGGCATAAGCTCGGAAATGTCCCAAAAGTCGTCCTGCTCACGGCGACGCTCATCGGAATTGTGTCCCATACTTCCCCCTCCTGCGTGTTTCTTAACAATGAATTATATCACAACATTTTGGCTCTGTCAATCACCTTCACTGTTAATTGCACGGCAACATGTAGTGTTACAATAGATGTGAGACTGAAAAATAAAAAAGATATAGAAAAAGTGA
>CAVIBA010000095.1:3970-7523 GCA_963640785.1 Bulleidia sp. | reverse complement strand
TAACTTAACAATTATTTTTTTAACTTTTTGGTCTCACATCATTGACAAATGTACATTTTTTATATTTTATTTATTGAAGGGGAAATGAGGGGGTGGTGGTGAGACGTATTGCATATGCCTGTATGCAAAATAAGTTCTTTGGCCTTGGCAGGCGCACGCCGTGAAGGCCACCGACGGTGGCCTCCACGGCGGCAGCCCTCGGGGCCAAAGAACTCTTCTTAACAGCGCATGGGCATATGCAATACGCCCACCTCCACACAAAAAAGCGGTCCCCGCAGACATCACCTGCGGAAACCGCAAAAATTCATTTTATTTTATCGGTTCCTCTCCTGCACCTTGCGGATGCTGTCCTGCAGCTTCTCAAGCCTGGTGGGAACCACGCGGTCGAGCCCTTTCATCACGGACGCAACGTTGCTGAGGTTGCTGCCGATGAAGCTGCGCATCTTCTGGTGGACGGAGTCGATCTGCTTGGTGTAAAGCACGCCGGCGTCAATGAAGAAGTTGTTGATGATAAGATCAAGCATCTCTCTCGACTCGGGGTCGTTGCAGAATTTGTCCTTCAGCGTGACCTCGTAGTAGGCGGGAACAACGGTGCGGTAGCTCTCGGAGGCCAGCGCCTCGAGAACAGCGCCCATCTCCTGCAGACGGTCGTCGATTACGTTGATGGGAATGGCGTAGGCGGTCAGAGTGTCGTGAGCGTAACTGTAATAGTCGTCCTGAGTCTCGTCGAGCTTGGGCATCGGAATGATACCGTAATAGCTGGTCATGTTGCGCAGGCTGGAGCCCTCGGCCTCGATCAGTCGGAGCGTTACCATGGCGGCCTTGTCGTTCGCAAACATGGCGGCGATGGTCTCCTGCTCGGTGTCGCTGCCGCCCTTCTTGATGGAAAGCGCGCCCTCGTTGTCCCAGATGAGGTGGTTGATCTTGGCGACTGCGCGGGACAGACGCTCAACATCCATGGAATACTGAAGCCAGTTGTCCTCGGTCTTGGTCAGGATGGGCAGCTTACAGGACGACCAGTAAGCGTCAACGCCGATCTGGTCGCCGTTGGTTACGAAGCCGTATTGGTCTTCTTCGTCGCGGGCGCCGTTTCCGTCGTCAACATAGAGGTTGGCGCTGATTTCGTACTGATAATCAAGCGTCCACTTGCCGTCCTTGACAGCCTGGAAGGGGTACTCGAGGCCGTTCGCTTCGAATATATTGCGGTTAAAGAAGGTCACGAAAATGAACCGGTATGTAGAGAGGCAGACAGCACCCGTTGCAAAATACTGCGCATTTCCTATGGACGCCGCCTCGTTGAAGCCCTGCGCCCAGTATTTCTGCTCGAGGTCAAGCATCTCGCAGTCGTACAGATTGGCGAACAGATTATCGCCGGTGTACATTATGGTGGCGTAAACGCTGTTGGCAAGCAGGTCGTACTCATTGGTGCCGGACTGAACCTGCGTGCGGATCTTCTCGGTGATCTCGTAGTTATCCGTGCCCGAGGTCATGATGTTGTTGATCTTGATGTTGAGACGGCTCTCGACGGCAAGATTGCGGTTGTACATGGCGTCGTTGATGGCCTCGCCGTTGAGGTCGGAGACGGACACCTCGTCCGCACACCACGAACGGCCGCGGCTGACGATGGTCACGGTGTCGTTCTTGTAGTCGAGCTTGGGCAGATTGTCGTAGACCTCGTACTTGTCTGTGATTGTTTCAGCGCCGTCGGAGGGCGTTGTGGTTGCCGGAATGTTGCCGGAGGGAGTGGTAGTGTCTGCAGGATTGTCGGGATTGTTCGCGCAGGCACACAGCACGCTCGCCAGCATAAGCAGAGCCAGCAGGATGGTCAGCAATCTTTTCATAGCGCAATCCTTTCGTATTCAAGGGCTTTTTTCGGTAAACCTATATATGACGATTATACACTGCTTTATTCAATTTGTCAATAGCTTAGCGAGAATTTCTCCAGCTTTCGTTGAAATTGACGTTAAAGTCGCCGCAGAGCTCGCCGCCCGAGCGGTAGACGGCCTCCATCGCCGCACCGAGGACAGCGGGGCCGTCCATCATGCGCAGCTCAAGCCCCTCGGGGGTCATGGCGCGCAGCATGTCGACGTAGACGGGGTAGTGGGTGAGTATGCCGCCGCCGAGTGCGACGGTGAAGGGGGGCTTCAGGTATCCGGTCGCGGCGCGCAGCATAGCGCACAGCCCCTCGCAGTTGCGGCGCAGAATGTCGCGGCAGACGGAGTCGCCCGCGCCCGCGCCGCTGAAGACAGCGCCCGCGAAGGTGGCGATATAGCTTCTGCCGCCCGCATAAATGCGCGGAATCGCCTCCCAGACGGGGCAGCCGAGCGCGCGCTCGGCCATGGAGGTAAGCACTGTGCGCGGGCCCTGACCGTCGTGGGCGTGGAGGGCGGCGGCGAGACCGTCGCGGCCGATGTCGAAGCCCGAGCCCGACGAGGATGGGTCGATGAGGTAGCCCCAGCCGCCGATGCGGCAGAGCTCGTCCCCGCGCCGCACGAAGCAGACCGATCCGGTTCCGGCGACGAGCGCCGCGCCGTCGCTGCGGCCGAGCACGCCGGTGAGCAGGGGCAGCGCGTCGGTGTCCGCGGTGAGGCAGGGAATACCCGACTGCTCGCGCAGTCGCTCGCATAGTCCCTCGCCGTAGCCGACGATGCCGGCGATGGCGGCGAAAGCGCCCGAAATGTCGTTGCCGGCGGCTCCGCTGAGGCGTTCGAGCTGGCGGCAGAGCGCCTTGACGGCCGCGTCGGGGCCTATATCGTTGGGGTTGACGCCGGGGCCGCTGAGGCAGTAGAGCACGCGGCCGTTTTCGTCGAAGAGCACGCCGTCGGTCTTGGTTCCGCCCGCGTCCATTGCTATATAATACTTCATAATGTACCGTCCTGTGTGATTGTAGTGCAGCGTTCTGTATAATTTAATGTAGCGTTTTGCGCGCAAGCGGTGTCGTACGGTGTACCGTGTACGGTGTGCCGTGTACGGTGTCGCACGGCGTTCAGAAGCTCACGCGCGTGACGCTTATCACGCGGCGCGAGTCGTTATTGAGCTCGAACAGCGCGCCCATGACCTCGATGGGGCCGCCTGCAAGCCGGAAGTGCTGCGGCATTTTGGTGCGGAAGCGGTCGATGACGCACTGTGCATCGGTGCCGATGATGCCGTCGGTGGGGCCGGACATGCCGAGGTCGGTGATGTAGCCGGTGCCGCCGGGCAGCACGCGCGCGTCGGCGGTCGGGACGTGGGTATGGGTGCCGAAAATGACGTTTATGCGTCCATCGAAATAGTGTGCGAGGGCGAGCTTTTCGCTGGTGGCCTCGGCGTGTATATCGAGGACGGAGAAGTCATATTTTCCGCGTTCGCGTTCGAGTATGCGGTCGAGCGTATCGAAGGGCGAGCCGAGCGCCTCCATATAGACCTCGCCCATGACGTTGAGGCAGAGCACGCGCCAGCCGCCGACGCGGACAGTTTTTGCGCCCTCGCCGGGGCAGGACGGGGGATAATTTGCGGGGCGGAGAATGACGGGCGACTCATCGAGCAGGGCGTAGGCATCGCGGCGGTTCCAGAC
>CAVIBA010000095.1:0-3960 GCA_963640785.1 Bulleidia sp. | reverse complement strand
GTTCCAGACGTGGTTGCCGGTGGTGATGACGTCGACGCCGCAATCGAGCAGCTCGGCCGCATTTTCGGCGGACATACCGTGAATGTCGGTGACATTTTCGCCGTTTGCGATGACGAGGTCGGCTCCGACGGCGGAGCGGTACTGCCAGAGCTTCTGGCGGAGGTAAGGCAAAGTCGTCTGCCCGACGATGTCGCCTAAGGCTAATATTTTCATTTAATCAAGGTTCCTTGGAGTTTAATTGTGGTTAAAAATTGTTTTTTGAAAAGAGTTCTTTGCCCTTGAGGGGGCTCGCCGAACGTCTGCGGGACGTTAAGAACTGTACTTTTCTGTTGCATAACAGAAAAGTACAGTTCTTAACGTCGGAATTCGCCCCGGCGTGCGCCCTCGGGGCAAAGAACTTTCTTAGCATACCTGCATATGCAATAGCACAGGGAGGAACCCTCGTCCCTCCCCGTGTGCCCGCGGGATCAGTTTTCCGCGAAGTATTTCTCCAAAAATACCGAGCCGATGATGTACATCGCCGCCGTGCAGCCTCCGGCAAGGCTCGACAGCGCTGACAATGCGCTGAGAATGCCTATCACCATCAGCCATATGCTGACAGCGCGCACACAGTCAAGCTCATCGCAGTCGCCCTTGACGTACTCGGCCATCGAGCGCGCCAGGCGGTGGCAGGATTTGCAGAAGGTCAGGTTGAATATCAACGTGATAACCGCGGCAAGGATAAGCACAACGCCCAGCATGATAACAAGCGCCGCAAATCCGCCGCTCACAAGCCCCGCAATCCGCTCCATTATCTCGGGCAAACCCTCGACGGTGCTGTAAATCGTGTCAAGCGCTTCCGAAACGAGCGCGGGGTCAAACTCCGCGCCGACGGCGGCCATTGCAAGCCCCGCGGCAAAAAATATGCCGATCAGAACCCACAGAATTATACGTGTCGCCTTGATGCAGCCGCTGACAATGGTGAAGCCGCCCGGCTTCATGACGTCCGTGGACATGTCGCGGGCGCTGGCGTAGATCATCCACATGCCGATCATGATGAGCAGACCGATAATGTTGATGTTGATGTTGTAGTTTAATCTGACACCGCCGCCGTTGAATATGCTGATGCTGAACGTGCTGAGTGCCACAGCTACTGTCTCAAGCACGCACATTGCGAGGAACATACCCGAGCCGAACGCCGACTTGAAGTCAAGTCCGCGCGCAGGGAAGATGTCGACCGGCGGACGGTCGTCCTCGGGAGGCCGATACCCGTTGTTGAAGTTCTGATCGTTCATAGTTGTGCTCCTTATAAAATTAATTTTTCAGGCTGTGTATGGGTGCGGGGATGCGGCCGCCGCGACCGATAAAGCGGGCGGGCGAGTAGGTCTTGACCGGCATGACGGGCGCGTAGCCGAGCAGTCCGCCGAAGCTGACGGTGTCGCCGACGTTCTTGCCGTAGGCCGGGATGAGACGCACCGCCGTCGTCTTGGTGTTGACGACGCCGATTGAAATTTCGTCCGCGATAATGCCGCAGATGACGTCCTCGGGCGTGTCGCCGGGGATGGCTATCATGTCGAGTCCGACCGAGCAGACCGCCGTCATGGCCTCCAGCTTCTCGAGCGTCAGCGCGCCGCGCTCGGCGGCGGCTATCATGCCCGCGTCCTCGGACACCGGAATAAACGCGCCGGACAGTCCGCCGACGTGCGAGGACGCCATAACTCCGCCCTTTTTGACGGCGTCGTTGAGCATGGCGAGCGCGGCGGTGGTGCCGTGTGCGCCGCAGGACTCGAGTCCCATTTCCTCAAGTATGTGCGCGACCGAGTCGCCGACGGCAGGCGTGGGCGCGAGCGACAGATCGACGATGCCGAAGGGCACGCCGAGCCGCTTTGCGGCCTCACCCGCGACCAGCTGGCCGACGCGTGTTATTTTGAACGCCGTGCGCTTGATGACCTCGGCGAGCGCCGAGAGGTCGCAGTCACCGGCGCGGCGGATTGCGCTCGCCACCACGCCCGGACCCGAAACGCCGACGTTTATGACGGTCTCGGGCTCGCCGACACCGTGGAAAGCGCCCGCCATAAAGGGGTTATCCTCGGGGACGTTGGCGAAGACGACCAGCTTGGCGCATGCGAGCGAGCCGTTATCGCGCGAGAGGTAGGCGGCGCGCTTGATGACGCGGCCCATTTCGGCGATTGCGTTCATATTTATGCCCGCCTTGGTCGAGGCGACGTTGACGGACGAGCAGACGAGATTCGTCTCCGACAGCGCCTCGGGGATGACGGAGATGAGGTTTTCGGCGCTTTTTGTCGCGCCCTTATGGACGAGCGCCGAGAAGCCGCCGATGAAGTTTATGCCCGTCTCGGCCGCGGCGCGGTCGAGGATATGGGCGAGCCTGATGTAGCCGTCGGGCGACAGCGTGCCGCCGATGAGCGAGACAGGCGTGACCGAGACGCGTTTATTGACAATCGGGATGCCGTACTGCTTCTCAATCGCCTCGCCGGTGGGGACGAGGTCGTGAGCGCGGCGGGTGATTTTGTCATAGACGCGGGTGCAGAGGCGGTCTTCGTCCTCCGAGACGCAGTCGAACAGCGAGATACCCATGGTTATGGTACGGATATCCAGGTTCTCCTGCCGGATCATGTTTATAGTTTCGAGAATATCTGACGTATTAAGCATTGCGGGCCCTCATATGCGGTGCATGGAGTTGAAAATATCCTCGTGCATGACGTGAATATCGAGTCCGCGGGCGCGGCCGAGCTCCTCGAGGCGGTCGGCGAACTCATTGAAGGGGATGGTGAGGTTCGAGACCTCGGCGAGCATAATCATAGCGAAATATTCGCTGAGAACGCTCTGTGAGATTTCGAGTATGTTTGCGTCATAGACGGCGCACTCCGAGCTTACCAGCGCGATAATGCCGACGCTGTCCTTGCCCGTGACTGTTATTACTGCTTTCATTTTGTGGGGTATCCTTCTTCACGATATAATCACGTTATATTATACATTCTCCGCGCCGATATTTCAAGGGGGTGGGCGTATTTTGATAGATATTTCTTTCAAACGGTTGAAATGGGGAGGGGAGTATGATATAATTATGCTATTGCATATGCCCATGCGCTTTTTAAGAAAAGTTCTTTGGCCTTAGAAGGCGCACGCCGAACGTCGGCGAGAAGCGGTTTTTGAAAATAAGTTCTTTGACCTTGGCGAGCTCTCGCCGTGGAGGCCACTGACGGGGGAGAAGTGTACTTTTCTGCCGCGAGCAGAAAAGTACAGTTCTTAACGTCCCGCCGACGTTCGGCGAGCCTTTCCAAAGGCTCAGAACTTATCCAAAAATCATACGGGCATATGAAATACGCCCAAGGAGGTTCCCATGAACGATTTTTCCACCTACGAATACGCCGTCTCCCCCGACAAAAAACGCAACAAGGTTATCCGCCACCGCCGCGTGCTCATGATTGTCTCCTACGTCCTGTTCCCGCTGGCATTCATCCTGTTCTTCACCGTCATCAACTTCCCATGGGCGATATTTTTCGTCGCGTTCGCCGAGGTTATGTTCATCACTATCTCGTGGCGGCGCGTTATCGACTTCTCGTATGAGTATTCAATCACCTCCGGCTCGCTCACGCTGTCAAAAATCTTCGGAAACAGCTCGCGCAAAACCATCATGGAAATGACTGTCAAAGACGCCGCCCTCATAGCGCCGCTCACCGACCGCGCCCAGCGCGACCGCCTCGACGACTACGACCCCGAGGTCGTCTACAACGCGCTGTCCTGCCCCGACGCCGAGGACGGCTACTTCATGATCTGGCGAGACGAGAACGACCGCAAGTGCGCCCTGCTGTTCGAGGCCACCGCCCAGACGCTCAAAATCTGCCGCTTCTATAACCCCTCCGCGACCGTCATTTCTAAGGTCAGATACTGAAAGGATTACAAAGTTTGAAACAAACATCTAACACATGTACTTTGCTACGACAAAAAAGAGTACAA
>CAVIBA010000094.1:0-7552 GCA_963640785.1 Bulleidia sp. | reverse complement strand
GCGGAGAGGAAGGGATTCGAACCCTTGTGCGCTTTCGCGCAAACTGATTTCGAGTCAGCCCCGTTATGACCACTTCGATACCTCTCCGTATATGTTCACCCTCAAAAATGAGGGAAACAATCAATATTCAATTTTTTAGAAAACCCGTTAGATATGCCGGTTAGAAAAATCATCAACCACACGAAAACCCAACAAAATCAAGGCTTTTCGGCGGGTTTCAGTGGTACAACTACTCAAATGCGTACATGATTTCGAGTGCAGCTCGTTACAACCACTTCGATACGCTTCCATGTATAAATATTCACTTTTGGGGACTAATCACATGATTTCTAGTCAGCCCCGTTATGACCACTTCGATACCTCTCCGTACTTTCGCGCTGAGACGTGCGGGCGAACAGCCGATATCAACGCAACACGGGTATTATACCATAACATCGCGCCGAATGCAATAGATAATTCAAAAAAACTGCAACAAATTTCCGCATTTTTGCGTTGCGGGGCTGAAAAAACCGTCCCCGCAACGTTTTTTTGCGGGAACGGCTCAGTTTTTACGGAGACGGCTCTGTTTAAGGCCACTCTGCGCAATGCCAGCTGCGCGACTGCAATTCGGAATAGCGAGGCGCAGCCTTGAGACACCATCGGAACTACGTGGTGTGACCTCATATCTTCTTCTGGTACATGAAAACGCCCAGCCAACGGTCAAATTTATAGCCAACGGCGTCCAGCCTACCGACGAGGGTAAAGCCGTGTCGCTCGTGGAAGGCGACGCTCGGGCGGTTGTGCTCGGTTATCACCGAAATGATGTTGCGCAGCCCCATCTGGCGGGCGGAGCGCTCGATCTCCTCATACATAATGCGTCCGACGCCGCGCGCCGTGCAGCTGTTCGCCACGTATATCGACAAATCGGCTGTGTACCGATAGGCGGTGCGCGGGCTGTACATGTCAAGGTAAGCGTAGCCGAGCACTCTTCCCTGCTCTTCCGCGACTATGTAGGGGTACCCATCGCCGAGTATTCTCGCGACGCGCGCGCCGAACTCCTCGGCGCTAAGCTCCGTCTCTTCAAACGTCACGGTCGTCTCACGTATGTAAAAATTATAAATATCAACGCACGCCGGAACATCCTCCGGGAGTATTTTGCGGACAGTCACCATACCGCACCTCAGTCGACCCGGTTCTGCGCCGTGTTGGCGAGAAACGCACGAATATTGTCAGCGATGACACCGAGGCAGCGCTCGCGCGCCTCGACCGCGCCCCACGCCGCGTGCGGCGTCAGCAGGACGTTCGGCAGCGACTTTACCCTGTAATACGGATGCTCCTCGCCAAAGGGCTCGACGCTGTAAACATCAGCACCGAAGGCCGCGATGCGCCCCGTGCTGACTGCCCACGCCACGTCCGCCTCATTTACGACCGCGCCGCGCGCCTCATTGACGACTATCGCCGTCCGCTTCATCAGCTCGAGCCGCGGACGGTCGATAATACCGCGCGTCGAGTCGTTCAGCGGGCAGTGGATGGAGAGAATATCGCTCTCGCGACACAGCGTGTCGACGTCAACCGTCGGGTAAAGCGGGTGCGGGTGACGCTGGCTGACTATAACCTTCATACCGAGTGCGCCCGCGACCTGCGCCACGCGCCCGCCGATGTTGCCGCAGCCGAGAATTCCCCACGTCTTGCCCGTCAGCTCGTGATATGCCGGGGTAAGCCGGTTGGGCGCGCCGGAGGACGAATATTCGCCGCTGCGGACATATCCGCTGTACGTCTCGAGGTGCGTCACGAGCGACAGCGCCGTCGCAAGCGTGAACAGCGCCACGCTGTCGGTCGAGTAGGCGGGGACGTTGCAGACCGCAACGCCCCTCTCGCGCGCCGCCGCGAGGTCGATGTTATCGTAGCCCGTCGCGAACTCGCATATCAGGCGCAGTCCCGGTGCCGCCGCGAACACCTCGCGGCCTATCTTCACCTTGTTGACGACTATCACCTCGGCATCGCGCACGTGCTCGGCGACATTTGCCTGCATGGTCGCGCCCCAGACGGTCACGTCTCCGAACTCTTCAAGCGGTGAGAGCGACAGGTCTCTGCCCATCGCATCGTAATCAAGTACAACTATGTTCATTCCGAATTTCCTTTGCCGGACAATATTTTTCAGCCGATAATCCCGTTATCTCTGATGAACTTCGAGAGAAGCTCCGCCGTCTTTTTCTGACCGGCGCAGGTGGGGTGGTTGCTCAGTCCCCCGCGATCCTGGACGGTGGTCATGACGTACAGACCCGCCGCCTCGCCGCCCATTTCGGTCAGCTTTGACTTTATGGTTCCCTGATAGCCGTCGCTCATGGAGTTGACGACAAAGACAAACGGCAAATCTGCCTTGCCGTAATCGCTGCGGATGCGCTTTATCCACGCCTCCATGTCGGCGCCGAAGGTCGCCTCGCCGATTTTGGCGGAGTAGTCGTTGGTACCGAGGTTGATGACAACCAGATCCGGCACGCGCGATGTGAAGTCATACTTCTGGCTGCTCCGGTTCCAGTTTATGTAGGGGTAGCAGGTAATCGGGATGGAAGACGCCGTGCCCGCAAGCCGCCAGCCGGACACGCTGACCATGGAATAGTCTGCGTCCAGCTCCTCAGCGGCAAGGAATGCGTAGGCCTTAGTGCCGTCGCAGTAGTAGGCGTCGTTGTTGGCGAGGCCGTTGACGTGCCGGACATACTCGCTGGCGACGCCGTAGCCGCAGGTAATGCTGTCGCCGTAAAACTCGATATAAGCCTTGCGGTCGTCCGGGCGCTCGCCTATCGTGCCCTTGAGCGAGATCGAGGTTATGACTGTCCCCGAGTGCGCCACATGCGACTGCTTGAGAAGGCGGAAGGTGTGCGTTCCCTTCTCAAGGCCTGACGCAAGCGTCAGCAGGCTTTCCTCGCCGCTGACAGCCTCTAGTCTCTCGTCCTGACGCACGCCGTCGACGTAGACGGTGAAGTAGGAATCGCCGTCGTAGCCGCTGGACGGCTCCGACTTTGTGGACGTCAGGCCGACGACAACCTCGCCCTCGCAGTCGGCCGTAAACTCAATCCCCGCGGCCGTCCAGTCGCAGGTGATGCCGTTCGACAGCTCGGAATAGCGGCCTATGACCTTGATTTTGTCCTTGACGTCGAGTATGTTTATCATGTCTATGTCGGACACGTAATGATAGTCAAGATCTCCGGGCACGGCGAGCAGCTCCTTTCCCACAACATAATTCTCCATAAAATACTTGACAGCGCTTGCAGTCGCGCCCTCGCTTCCTCCGTTGATAACAATCTTCTCGCCGACGACGGTTATGTACCAGTCATTGCCGCCGAGCTTGCCGGTGTAGGCCGACGACTCCGGGCGGTTGGTCGCGCCGATGACGACCTCGTGCGCCGCGATGTCGGACTCGTTTTTGTACCAGTCGTCCTTGATTGTGCCGTTCTTACCCGTCGCGGCGCATATGGCTTTGAACAGGTCGACAACGCTGTCCGTCAGCCGCTGTCCGCACTTTTCCGGGCGCACGACGACGTAGTCGCTCTTCTCGCCCTTTTGCCCGAAGACGAGGTCGGCGGGCTTGTTTTCTGTCGTGGTTCCGCTGTCCGAGACCGCGCCGCTGTCAGTTGTGGTGTCCGACGGAACTTCAGGCTTCTCGCCGCAGGAGACGAGCAGTCCCACTATCGTGAGCAGCGTCAGACAGAGACAAAGTATTCTTTTCATTGAAATTTCCTCCCGATTATTCACTTAACGTTGCTGTAAACGTAGTCAAATCTTCCGATGGGCGCTGCGTCTCCGTTTTTGTAGAAGGAGTAGATGTCGCAGGGCTTGTAGCCGTCCGCCCACTTGAAGCGCAGGGATATGAGGTCAAGCCGCTCGTCGGGGCACGACTCGAGGCCTATCGCCTCCCGCGGCACAATCACCGTCATGGTGTTTTTGTCGACCGAGAAGTCGAGCTCGGCCACCGTCTCCCAGACCCAGCCGTCAGCGTCCGCGCTGACAAACCGCTCGAGCAAGCACTTGCCGCTCTCGCCGCCGCGGTTGACGCAGTAGGAATAGCCGTTCCACGCCTTCTCGTCGCCGGTGTTGAGGAAAAGCGTCATGCGCCCCTCGGTGTCCCAGTTCTTTATATCGGCCGCCGTCGTGACGCGGAAGTACAGATTGTCGGCGTCGCGAAGCACGCGCGTCTCGACAAAATCGTTGATTCCGGTGCGGTCGGTGTAGAGTTTGTTGCCGAAGCCGAAGCAGTTGCGGTCGACCATGTCGCTCTTGTAGTCGCGGTAGACGGCGGTGGAGGCGTCAAAATCCGCGGCGCTCGTCGGGGTGACGTACCCGCCGATATTGACGCGCGCCGGAGTACCCTTGTACTGCCTTATGTAGGAGGCCAGCTGCATGTAGTAGTTGTCGCCGAAAAGCCCCTCCATGGGCTCGGCGTCGCGGCTGGTGTTGGGGTCGCAGCAGTCGACGAAGTATATCGGCCACGACGGGTTGAGGGTCGACGGCTGGCGCTGCGCCACCCACTCGTTCCAGCCCGTGACGAATATGCTCCCGACGTCCTGCTTCAGCGCCCACTCCCACTGTTCGGCAAAGTTGCGCCCCGCAAGCAGCGCCTCGGGCGACGGGTCGTTCTTGCCGTCATGCCACGAGCGCGTGCGGTCGTTTCCGCCGTACCACGCGGTGGCGCTCATGGTTATGGTCGCATTGTGCTGGGCTATCGAGACGTTGAGTATCTCGCGCCGCCCGTTGAGGCCATAGACGGCCGAGCTCTTGAGCACGCGCGAGAATTCCATCCAGGGGAAGCCGTCGTCTTTTCGCGCGGCGTTTGGCCACTGACTCTCCTTTATGCGGAAGAACTCGCGCGCCTCGGACGAGATTTCCTTGTCCGAGCTGATGCCGACTATCATGGGCTTGCCGTCCCAACGGAACCACAGCTCGCTGTACTCGGGGTGCGCCTTGTAAATTTTCTCGTATATTTCGTTTATGGTCTTGCCTGAGCTCGAGTTGGTGTAGAACGCCACCTGCGGGACATCAAAGCCCGCCTTGTGGTAGACATTCAGCAGCGACATCAGCTTGAGCGCCTGGTCGGAGTAGGTATAGGCGTTGGTCGTGTCGAAAACAAGGTAGTCGACGCCGATGTCAGTCAGCATCTGAATGTGCTTGCGCATGACCCAGGTATCGTTTGAGGTGTAGTAGCCGAACATGGGCTGTCCCCAGAAGTGGTGCGCGCCGACTTTGCCGCCGCCCGCCGCCAGCCATGCCGCCTCGCTCGCCGTCGCGCCCGGAGTGGCGGCGATGACGGAGTTATCATACGGCCCGTCGGTGCCGTGCTGACCCTGCCAGAGAAAATAGAACAGTCCCACGCTGCGCTCGCCGCCCTTCTCGACGGTAACGTCGAGCGGCAGAATGCGTCCGAGGGCGTCGGTTCCGGCGAGCGCGCCGGTGTGCTCAGAATATTCGCCGTCATATCGCTTGCGGCCGACCTCTTCTATCATCTGCTTCATCTCCTCGCTGAGAGTGGTTTGTACCTCGGTGGTCGTTACCGGGGTGTCGGAGCCGGGGGTGGTTGTGCCGTCGCCGCCGCCATGCGTGCCGCATGACGCAAGCGTGAGCACGAGCAGCGCCGTAGCCGCGGCGGATCTTATGAGTTGATTTCGTCGGTTCATAGCCTCTCCTCGAATGTTTGAAATCCCTTTTAATTATAACATACAAACTCCGCAATAGCAACAGCTTTATGGGCAGTTTACTCGTTTTTTGGGTTTGTAGCGTTAATATATTACACCTGCTATTGACTTATATTAATTTATGTAGTAAAATATATTCAGCGGCGGTCACATCCGCGGCAATATCAAACAGGAGGCCTTTCAATGGGACCCATTATCGCAATTATCGCAGTAGTCGCAGTCGTGCTCGTGATAGTGATCTACCTCATCTCTACACAGCGCAACCTTGTCAGACTCGACGAGAACATCAACAACTCAATGTCGCAGATAGGCGTTCAGCTCAACTCGCGCTGGGACGCACTCACCGCCCTCTCTGACCTTGCGCGTCAGTTCGCAAGCCACGAGACCGATGTGTTTATGGAATCCATCAAGCTGCGCCGTCAGCTCACCCCCACCAGCTCCCCTGCCGACGTTCAGGCGCAGGAGGCCGCGCTCAAGAGCGCCGCAACCTGCATCAACGCCGTCGCCGAGGCTTATCCCGAGCTCAAATCCAACGACGTCTACCTCAAAACCATGGACAGCGTCAACAAGTATGAGGACACCGTGCGCGTCAGCCGCATGGTCTACAACGACAGCGTCACAAAGCTCAACCGCGCCTGCCGCATGTTTCCCTCCTCCATCGTCGCTTCCATGCTGCACTTCGGCATCCGCGAATATCTCGAGACCCCCGCAGGAAAGACCGAAATGCCCTCTATGCACTGAGTAATATGAAGCATAACCGCTTTATAAGACTTCTCGGCGTCGCGCTGCTTGTCGTCGCGCTGACTCTGGCACTGCCGCTCACCGCGGCGGCGCGCAACAGAGTTCCGACGATAAATGTCTACGTCAAAATTTTCGAGGACGGCAGCGCGCGCGTGACGCAGACCTGGTCGGGCAGCTTCGACGAGGGCACGGAGGTGTACATCCCCATTCAGAACCTCGGAGACATGGACATCGCCGACTTCGCCGTGGCTGACGACAAGGGCTCGTACGAAAACATCGGCGATTGGGACGTCAACGCCAGCTTTGAGGAAAAAGCGCGCAAGTGCGGCATCGTCACGACAGACGAGGGCTACGAGCTGTGCTTCGGCATCTCCGAGTACGGGGACAATTTCTACTCCTTCTCCTACACCGTGACGGGTCTTGTCGGCTCGTACAGCGACGGCGTGGACGGATTTCTGTTTCAGTTCATCAACCCCGGCATGTCCGTGTTCCCGTCGGACGTTACGCTGACCATTTTCGCTCCCGACGGCATTGAACTGTCGGCGGAAAACAGCGGAATCTGGGCCTTTGGCTACGAGGGCACAATTCTGTTCAACAACGGCACTGTCATCGCCGAGACTGACGTCCCGCTCGACGGCACCGAGTCCAGCATGATAATACTTCTGCGGCTCGACAGCGGCATCTGCTCCCCCACCCGCGTATCAGATATGTCGTTTGAAGAGCTCAAGGACAACGCCTTCAAGGGCAGCAGCTATGAAGAGAAATTCAGCCTTCTCGGGTTTATCCTGACGGTGCTGTTCGCAGTCGTGATAGCTGCGATGGTCGGATTCTTCTTCTACCTTGCCATCTGGTCCGCAATTCAGCGTTCCCGCACGAACAAGCACATCAAGAACGCCAATTTCTACCGCGATATTCCCTGCGAGGGCAATCTCGAGCGCTCGTACGCAATGGCAAAGGCGTTCAAAATGTCGCATCCGCAGTCGCTGCTCAGCGCCGCGCTGCTGCGCATGATGTCCGAGGGCTACATCACGGCTTCCCCGCAGGTCGACAACCCCAAAAAGATGCAGCTGACCTTCGTAAAGAAGCCGCCCGAGGAGGAAGAACTGCTCTCAAAGCTGTATTCCGCGCTCGTCAAAGCCTGCCCG
>CAVIBA010000093.1:0-7632 GCA_963640785.1 Bulleidia sp. | reverse complement strand
GCTGATGGTGCGGGCGGCCTCGTGCAGAAAATCGGCACGACGGTATCGCCCCTCGGCCTTCATTTTTATGTACAGCTCGGTGAATTCGTTGAGCATGGTCTCGCCCTCGCCGATGGAGAAGCAGTCGAAAAAGTCCGCCATGGGCTCGGCGTTGTAGGTGCAGGGGCCGCCGCCGATTATCAGCGGGCAGTCCTCGCCGCGGTCGGCCGCACGCAGCGGAATACCGGCAAGATCCAGCATGTTGAGCACGTTGGTGTAGCACATTTCGTACTGAAGCGTGAAGCCGATGATGTCAAAAGCCGAAAGCGGGTCGCCGCTCTCGAGCGCGCACAGCGGTATGTTATGCGCGCGCATTTGCTCCTCCATGTCGACCCACGGCGCGAAAACGCGCTCGCACCATATGTCAGGATCGGCGTTCAGCGCGTTGTAAAGTATGCGCATGCCGAGGTTTGACATACCTATCTCATACGAGTCGGGAAAGCAAAAAGCAAAGCGCGCCTTGACGCGGCTCTTGTCCTTAAGCACCTCGCCGTACTCGCCGCCGGAGTAGCGTCCCGGCTTCTGCACGGAGTTCAGCACGCCGCTCATACGCCGCAAGTCATTCTGAGTTTGTTGCATAACAGGTCTTCCTTTTCATTAAACATTGATGCGGGTTCGGGCGCTGCGGCACCCGAACCCATTTGCTGTCCCGGCGACGCCGCGCCGGTGTATTTTACGTTGCAGACGCCCGGTCAGCCACGTTAGCCGCCGAACGACATAATCACAGCCGGGAGCGCCCAGACAAGCATATAAAGCGCCACCGTGCCCGAGACCGCATAGGCGGTAAGCCGCAGTGTGACCGTGAGCGTTGCGACAATAACACTCACAAGGAATGCACAAAAGTATAAAAGCAAGCCGTGACGGCGCTTATTTTTGAGTTTGTGACATTCATTCATGACTCCGATCAGCTTGATCGGGTCGTCAAGCGCCACCGCACCGCTGTCAACCGTCTCGCTCGGCGAGCCCCCGCGAGCGGATCCGGGACGTATGACGCTCAGCTCGTAGTCGGGCAGCGTGCGCTTGCGCGAGATCATGACCTCGTCGATGCCTGGGTCGGAGGTGCGGATTGCCGCGGCGTCGCGGCCGCTCTCAAGCAGCGTCAGCTGCTTCTCGAACTGCTCGTTTGTACGGTAGTCGGCGTAAAGCCGGGCGGCCGGGCGGCCGTCAATCACGATGAATATCACGCTGACCACGCCCTCCGAGATGAGCTGTCTGTCGCGCGGAGATGTGGGCGGATAGACGCCGTAATGCGCGATAAAATCAAGGTTGCCGGCGAGTATCGTCGTCTTGTCCTCCAGCCGCGCCTCGACGCCGCCGCGCTGTACGCGGACAAGCTCAACGTCGTGTATGCGATGGTAGCGCGCGCTCTCGGTCTTGAAGACCTCGCCGAGCGGCCCTCCGATAAAAGCGAACAGCGAGCCGGTCTTTATCAGCACGTCGTACAGTTCAAAGCCGTCGTACAGTTTGATTCCCTTGGTTCCGATGCGCTCGGCCGGGAACATGGCGCTGTCCTCAAAGACAAGCAGCTTTGGGTGCGCGTATTCGTCAACAGAGCTGTCTCCGACGATGGCGCAGCCCTTCTTCTTAAGTGCTGCCGACGATACAAGCGGCGGCAGTGTCAGACAGATGAGCAGCGGTGCGGGCAGCACCATGAGCACCGTCGCCATGAGCGCCGACATGGAGCCGACAACCCCGCCGCCCATGCTCGCCGCAATGACGCACTCGACCACGCCGACCGCAAAAGCCGGCAGCAGCATAAAGTTGAGTATATAGACGCCGCGCTTTTTGCTGTGTGTGCGGCGGAAATATCCGTCGGTGAAGTCCGAGGCGACCGCGCTGTAAACGCGGCGGCGCACGCGCTCGCCCTCCTGTGCCGCAGGACGCGAATTGTACCTGTTCTCAAACGCCCGCGACTCGCGCACCGGCGAGTAGCGAACCGCCTCGGCGCTCACGACGTCGAACGTCTCGCGCTCGCGGCAGCAGCCAAACAGCTCCGCTGCGACCGACATTACCATGCACAGCGTCACCGGGAAGTTGTAAGCCACAAGCCCCTCGGGACGCAAAATCAACATCACAATATCATAAATCAGCCCTGTTATAAACGCCACACTTGTTATGGCGTGAGGATCCGGGTCAAATCTTACAAGGCTAACCACACCGTCCCGTATCTCCCGGAAGCATATAAGCGCCGCCGTCAGCAAGAGAGCCGTCAACGTCAGCATGAAGATGGCAGGATCCTCCGTCGGCTCAAACGGACGCAGCAGCTTAAAGCCCAACACCCCGAGGTTTTCCATATAGGCGCAGACGCCGCATATGAGCGTCACGAACGCCAGCCGGAGCGCCGTCAGCGCCGTCGCGCGCTTGTAGTCGGACTTTATCTTGGCATTCTGCGCATGCGCGCTGTACTCCGCGCCGACGTACTCCCAACCGTCCAACTGGACGTCGTACGGTGTCGGATCGGATCCGGGGTGTTCGGAGCGGGGTTCGGTGCCGGGGGTGGGTTCGGGCTCTTGAGCGGATTCCGGCACGGGCTCGGGCTCGGGTTCGGGCTCGAGCTCAGGCTCGGGCTCGGACTCAGGCTCGGGCTCGGACTCAGGCACGGGCTCAGATTCAGGCACGGGCTCAGGCTCGGGACTGGGCTCAGTCTGGAAGGCATAATCGGCTTGAAGTGCCGCTTCTTTCTCTGCGGAGTCTTCGGGACGTTCGAGCTCTTCCGATCCCTCGGAATTTTCGAGCATTTCGGGCGCTCCCGGAGGTTCGGGCTCTTCGGGTTCTTCCGGAATTTCGAGCGGTTCGGGCGCTTCCGTAGGTTCTGACTCGTCGGCCGCTTCCGGCTCACGGGCTTCTTCGGCGCGCGCCTTGGCGGGCATCTCCTCGAACTCCTCGAACCACGGAACCTCGCCCTCGGGCAGCTCGTCCGGGCAGTCGTCCACCGCAAAGGCGGCCGCCAGCGCGTCCGCAACTGCGGGCGGCATTTCCTCGCTGCCTGCGTCGGAAGTCTCGTCCGCAGCGTCGTCGGTTTCGACCGGCTCGTCAGTTTCAACGGCTTCGACGAGCTTGTCAGCTTCAGTCGCACATGGCGTCTCTGCGGACGTCTCTTCGGATGTCACTTCAGACATCGTCTCGGACATCGCCGTATCGGCCGTGTCGTCCATGACAAAGTCCTCCAAACGTATCTCGTCCGGGATGAGCGAGCCCGACGGCGCGCTGTCGTCCTTTTCCTTGTCGCGGGACTTGTCCGCCCGACTGCCCAGCTGCTTTTCGATAAGCGCGGCTATCTCGCGGTCAAAACGGCTCATATCCGCCCCGCCGCTGCCGTGCGCGGCCGACGCGCGCCGCCCGGTGTCGCTGCCGACGCCGTCAACGGAGGCGCGCAGCTTGTTTACAACATCATTTATATCACGGTCATTCTTGCCGTCCATAGTCCGGCTCACCTCCCGCCAATTTATTTTTTATGGTGCTGACGTGATGCCTCCGCCAGCACGACCGCGGCCGCCGCCGCGACGTTGAAAGAATTCACGTGTCCGTACATGGGGATTGAGACCTTAAAGTCGCATTTTTCGAGTACGAGACGCGAAACTCCCTCGCCCTCGCTTCCCATAACGATAGCACACGCGCCAGAGAAATCGGTGTCATAATAGTTCTGACCGCCGACCTCCGCGCCGTAGACCCACACGCCGTGCGACCTGAGCTCCTCAATCGCGGCGCTTATGTTCGGCACCTTGGCAATCGCCAGATGCTCAACCGCACCCGCCGACGCCTTCGTGACCAGCGGCGTCAGTCCGGACGCGCGGCGCTTGGGAATGATAAGCCCGTGCGCGCCGACGCCCTCGGCACAGCGTATGAGCGTTCCGAGATTGTAGGGGTCGGTGATGCCGTCAGCTATGACGATGAGCGGCGCTTCCCCTCTCTGCTCTGCGATGTTCAGTATGTCCTCGACCGAGCAGTAGCTCTTCTCGGCCGCCATTGCGACGATGCCCTGGTGGTTTGAGCCGCCGGAGAGCTCGTCCAGCTTGTTTTTCTCGGCCTCGATGACAGGTATCCCCGCCTGCTTGGCCTGCGCGATAAGCACGACTATCGAGCCCTCGCGGTCTCCGCGGCGCACCAGCACCTTGTCTATCTCACGGCCGGACTTAAGCAGCTCGCGCACGGCGTTTCGGCCTATTACGGCTCCCGCCACCGGCTCGCGTGCCGGACGTGCCTCGCGCGGAGCGTTGTTTTTGAAATCTGATCTTTTTTCGGAATTGTCCTTCATGATGTACTTCCTTTTCACCATTTACTCATTATAAATTATAGCATATCGCAAACTTTTTGTATAGATAATTTTCACATTTTCTTTGATTTATTCGCAAAAGTGAGGCGGCGGGGTGTCGAAATATGGCAACATGGCCGTGGCGGCGACCGTTTTTGATAAAAACCACCCAAGCGCCGCGCCGTGGGGTGCCCGTCTTTGTAAAAAGCGCTGAAATATAAAAAATTTCGTCAAGACTATTGCAATCGCGGAGAAACTGTGATATGATATTTGCAATCGAATAAGTCTTGGTAGAGGCGCGACGGTCAAGAGTAGCCCGGATAACAGCCATTCAGCTGCGGGTGAAAGGGGACGTCGCCGAAGTCAGCGGCCGTTTGAATGGGCGCCGCGGGCTGGGGCAGCGCATAACATGCGCTGGACTGTCACGAAAGTGGAGCGCTATTGAGCAGTTGGTACATTACCTGCACCGGGTGTGTTGTTTTTGTATTTGTTGCCGTGGCGTTCGCGTCACGGCTTATTTTTATCAATTCCGAAAGGACACACCATCATGAGAAGAACATTAGCTCTCCTGCTCACAGTCGTCATGGCTGTATTCACCCTCGCCTCCTGCGCCGACAATTCCGTCGACATCTCGAAGGCAACCTCCATCGCCGACCTTGAGGGCGCGAAGATTGCCGCTCAGTCCGGCACCTTCCACGCCGAGGCCATGAAGCAGATAAAGAACGTCAAGGGCTCGACCTACCCCGAATTTTCCGACATGCTCATCGCCCTGAAGTCCGGAGCTATCGACGGCTACATCGCCGAAGAGCCTACCGCGCTTGCCGTCTGCCCCGGCGACGAGACGCTTGACTATCTGCACCTCGTCAACAACAGCACCGGCTTCACCGCGACCGACAAGCAGGTCGGCGTTGCCATTGCCGTTGCCAAGGGCTCGGAGCTCGGCGCAGGCATTTCCGCCGTTCTCGACTCCATCCCTGACGACACACGCTACGAGCTCATGCTCCAGATGGCCGACATCTGCGCAGGCAAGACCGTCACCTCGCTGGCTCTGACCTCCGAGGCTCCCGCAAATCCCACCGGCACGCTGCGCATCGCCATGGAGTGCGCCTATGAGCCCTACAACTGGACCGACCTCAACGCCCCCTCGCTCGGCGCCGTTCCGATCTACGGTGAGGGTGGCAAGATTCAGGAAGGCCGCTACGCCAACGGTTACGACGTCCAGATTGCGCAGTACGTCGCCAACAAGCTCGGCCTGCGCCTCGAGGTCTACGCCTACGACTGGGATTCTCTCATTCCCGCCGTTCAATCGGGCACTGTCGACTGCATCGTCGCCGGCATGAGCCCCACACCCGAGCGTGAAGCCGAGGTCGACTTCACCTCCATGTACTACACCTCCAATCTGGTGGTCATTTACAGAAAGAAGTAATCATGAGTTTTCTTAAAGACGTCTGGGTCATACTCCGGGACTACTACCCTTACCTGCTCTCGGGTGTCGGCTACACAATGCTCATCGCGCTGGTCGGAACCGTCGCCGGTTTTATCATAGGAATGTTCACGGGCGTCATCCGCACCGCGCCGATGCCCAAGAATAACGTCCTCCGCATCCTGCGCAAAATACTCGACATAATCATCACTGTCTACGTCGAGGTGTTCCGCGGAACGCCTATGATGGTGCAGTCGATGGTCATATACTGGGGCTTCGCCTTCGCGACCGGCGGACGCACGCTGCCGCTCATCCCCTCCGGAATACTTATCGTCTCCATCAACACGGGCGCGTACATGGCCGAAATCGTCCGCGGCGGCATAATTTCCATAGACAAGGGCCAGTTTGAGGGCGCGCAGGCCGTCGGCATGACGCACTTCCAGACTATGATCCACGTCGTCCTGTCGCAGGTCATACGCAACATTCTGCCGTCCGTCAGCAACGAGTTCGTCATAAACATCAAGGACACCTCGGTGCTCAACGTCATCGGCGTGACCGAGCTTTACTACTTCGCCGCCATCATCAAACGCCAGAATTTCCAGACATTCCAGACCTATCTTGTCGTCTGCGTAATATATTTCATTCTCACCTTCACCGTCACGCGCCTGCTGCGTCTTGTCGAGCGCAGACTTGAGGGCAAGGAAAACTACACAATTTTCGGCTCGCAGTCCGATCCCGATGCCGAGATACACGTCATGAAGGAGGAACAAAGCCGTGGCAGATAACAACGAAATCGTTTTTGAGATACAGCATCTGCAAAAGCAGTTCGGCGACCACCGCGTGCTCAACGACATCAACATGACGGTACACCGCGGCGAGGTCGTGAGCATTATAGGCTCGTCGGGCTCGGGCAAGAGCACGTTTCTGCGCTGCATCAATCTGCTCGAGACGCCGACCTCCGGCGCAATCCTCTATCACGGCAAGAACATTCAGACCGAGATTCCGTCGCTGTACAGCTACCGCGCCGAGGTCGGCATGGTGTTCCAGCAGTTCAACCTTTACAACAACATGACGGTTTTTCAGAACTGCGTGATAGGCCAGACGCTCGTCCTGCGCCGCGACCGTGACGAGGCCGCCGAGGTGGCCATGAAGTATCTGCGCCGCGTCGGAATGGAGCAGTACATCAACGCCAAGCCCGCGCAGCTGTCGGGCGGGCAGAAGCAGCGCGTTGCCATAGCGCGGTCGCTCTCAATGTCGCCCGAGGTTATTCTGTTCGACGAACCGACCTCCGCGCTCGATCCGGAAATGGTCGGCGAGGTGCTGGCGGTCATGAAATCGCTTGCTGACGACGGTCTTACGATGCTCGTCGTAACGCACGAGATGAGCTTCGCCCGCGACGTTTCAAGCCGCGTAGTCTTCATGGACGGCGGTGTAATCGAGGAGGACAACGTCCCCGAGGTCATATTCGGCCATCCCGAGAAGGCCCGCACCAAGGAGTTTCTTTCGAGAATACTCGGATAAAGTTTATATAAAACCCCGCCGGGGTCTGCGAAGCGGACTCCGGCGGGGTTTTTGGGTGAGGGCTATTGCATATGCCCGTATGCTGATTAATTGAATTGATTTTGCGGTTTCCGCCGGTAAGCTCGGCGGAGACCGCTTTTCTTTAAATAAGTTCTTTTGCCTTGGCAGGCTCTCGCCGTGGAGAGCCGCCCTCGGGGTACAAAACTAACCCCTCAGCATACAGTCATATGCAATACTCCTCCCCCTCCCATTGAATTTTTTTTAATTTTCTGCTATAATAACTGAAACCTCAGTTCAATTCTGACGAGATTAGTGGTGAGACCCGAAAAGTGTAAGGGGGAGAAGTTTGAAACAAACATCTAACACATGTACTTTGCTACGACAAAAAAGAGTACAA
>CAVIBA010000092.1:0-7651 GCA_963640785.1 Bulleidia sp. | reverse complement strand
TCACTTTTTCTATATCTTTTTTATTTTTCAGTCTCACATCTATTGTAACACTACACGACATAAAAACATGCGCGGTATTTTGTGTTGAAATCGGTTGGAATATATGTTATAATATAATTATCAAACCCACCGGAGGGCCGACAATGAACCTGATTTATATGAAATACGCCCTGGAGGTCGCCGCGTGCGGCTCGATAAACAAGGCGGCGGAAAAGCTGTATATCGGCCAGCCCAACCTCAGCAGGGCAATAAAGGAGCTGGAGGCGTCGCTCGGCGTCGCCATTTTCGAGCGCTCGCCGCAGGGCATGCGCCTGACGTCCGACGGCGAAAAGTTCGTCGAGTACGCAGGCTCGATACTGCGCCAGGTCGACGCTGTCGAGAACATGTTCCGCAAAAATTCGACCGAGAAAAAGCACTTTTCGGTCTCGGTTCCGCGCGCGAGCTACATTTCGGAGGCCTTCACCGCCTTCTCGGCGCGCCTGTGCGACCAGCCCGCCGTCGAGGTGCTTTATCAGGAGACCAACTCCGCCAATGTCGTCAAGAACGTCCTTCAGCAGAGCTACAAGCTTGGCATCGTCCGCTATGCCGAGAGCCTCGACAAATATTACAAGGAAATGCTCGACGAAAAGGGGCTCAACTACGAGCTCGTCAACGAGTTTCAGTATATCCTTCTCATGAGCGCCCGCTCGCCGTTCGCCGCGGCCGAGCGCGTCAGCGAGGCCGACCTCGCCGACAGCATCGAAATCGCGCACGCCGACCCCTACATGCCCGCCATCCCGCTGCCGGACGGCAAAAAGGAGGAGCAGCCGGACGTGCTGCGCCGCATTTGCGTCTACGAGCGCGCAAGCCAGCTCGAGCTGCTCGCCGCCAACCCGGCGACGTACATGTGGGTCTCGCGCGTGCCGCAGAAGCTGCTCGACCGCTACGGTCTCGTCCAGCGCCCCTGCGCGGAAAACCGCAAGGTCTACAAGGACGTCATGATTCATCACCGCGGCTACCGCCTGACCGAGCTGGATAACGATTTTATCGCGGAATTATGCCGCGTGAAGCGTGAAATATTCTCGTAAGGCAAGAAAAGTGCCCTCCCTCCGCATTCGCGGAGGGAGGGCACTGTATTTTGATCGCCGAGCTATGCCGCGTCTTCCCACGGGAACTTGTACTGGGTGAGACCCAGCTCGTCACGGACCTGGCAGATTTCCTTCTGAACGGACTCGTTGATCGGCACACCGTCCTTGCGGGCAAGGCGAACGAGGTGCTCCTTCTCGCCTGCGGTGTAGATGCGCTCAGCGTCGGGAGCCTTCTTGGAGTTGCGGACCGAACGGATAATCTCGCCGGCCTTCTTGCGGCAGAGCTCTTCGCCGAGGAAGTGGTTGGTGTCGATGGCGATGAAGAAGTGACCGAGGTGATAGGGAACCTTCTCACCGTTCGGGCCCTTACCGTCAAGAGCCTTACCGTAGTTACCGTCCTGAAGCACAGCGGACAGCAGCTCGACTACCATAGCGTAGCCGTAGCCCTTGTAGCCGCCGAGAGCCTCGCCGATACCGCCGAGGGTGGTCAGCGCGGCTGTGCCGTTGCGGATCTTCTTGAGAGCGACGCCAGCGTCACCGGAGACGGGGTTGCCGTCGATGTCGATGATGGTGCCGGGATGTACATTCTCGCCGATTCTCTCGTAGTACTCAATCTTACCGTTCTGGGTAATGGAGGTAGCGCAGTCGATGAGGAAGTCGAAGTCCTCGTCGGTGGGGATACCGATGGTCAGGGGGTTGGTGCCGAACATACCCTCAACGCCGAACGTCGGAGCAACGGAGGGACGCGCGTTTGTACCGGTCATACCGATGCAGCCTTCCTTGCAGGACATCCAGGGGTAGTAGCCGGCGATACCGTAATGGCAGGAGTTGCGGACAACAACCATGCCCATGCCGTACTTCTTGGCCTTGTCGATAGCCATTCTCATGGACTTGTAGCCGATGACCTGACCCATACCGTCGTGACCGTCGACGACAGCGGTGGTTTCGGTTTCCTTGACGATCTCAAAGTTGGTAACAGGGTTCTGAATACCGGCCTTGATGCGGTCGAGGTAGATGGGCTTGAAGCGGTTTACACCGTGGGACTCGATGCCGCGCTTGTCGCTCTCGAGGAGGACGTCAGCGCAGATTTCCGCATCCTCGCGGGGGATGCCGTAGCCGACGAAGGAGTCGACCACGAAGCTGGTAATTGTTTTCCAATCGACAATGTTGGTTTTAGCCATGTTAGACCGTGCCTTTCTTACACGTGAAAAAATTGGATTTGGAGCGGCGGACGCTCCTTTTTTCACGTCCTGACGCCCGCGCGGTGGCTCCGCGGGGGCGTCGGAAATCATTCTGCCCATATTGTAACACAACCGCTCACAATTTTCAATAGCCGGACGTGAAATTATTTTCGGCGTATATTATAATAAAATGTTGAAATTGTCCGCCCGACGCAAACAGTTTTTACGAAATTGTGAATTTTTATCTTTTCTCAAAATTGCTGTTGACATGAGGGCGAAAATATGATATACTCAAACTACCATTAAGTATCAGACCCCCTATAACGATTTCAAAAGGAGAAAAATCATGAAAAAAGCATTGAGCTTTCTGCTTGTGTTGTCCATGCTACTCGGTATGGCAGTTCTCGCACCCATCGGCGCTGCCGCTGAGGACGAGGCCACTGTCGGCACTGTTGCCGCGGACTACAAGCCCGAAGGAACTGCTGTAGCGACAGCAGAGGAATTTGCTGCAATGAAGGAGGACGGACAGTACTATCTGTCTGCCGATATTACCCTGAGCGCATCCTACGCGGGTGAGTTCAAGGGCACACTGGACGGCGCCGGCCACACCGTGACCATTTCCGCTCCCGTGTTCAAGACCTTCAGCGGTACTGTTAAGAACCTCGTTATCGAGGCTGTCGGCGGCACCATTTCCGGTGGCGACGGCGAAGACTCCTACGGTGCTCTCGCCTGCCTGACCAACGGCATGACCGCTGTCAACGTTCTCAACAAGGCTGCTGTTTACAGCGGTGCCAATACCGTTGCCGGCTTCGTTGGACGCGCACTCGGCGCTGCAACCTTTGAGAACTGCACCAACGACGGCGCTGTTACCACAACGGTCGGTATGCCTGCCGGCTTCGTTGCTTACGCTCACAACGTCAACCTCAAGTTCGTTGATTGCGCAAACAACGGTGACGTCAGAAACCCCGTCGCAACCACGGTTGTCAACGTTGAGACCAAAAATCTTGACATCGCTGCCGGCGGCTTCGTTGCCATGAACGGTAACTGGAGCAGCAACGACCTGACCGTCAAGAGCGTTTTTGAGAACTGCGTCAACAAGGGTGAGGTTGTCGGATACGCACAGGTCGGCGGCTTGGCGGGCTGCATCATGATGAATGCTACCTTCACAAAGTGCGCTAACTACGGTAAGGTGTACGGCAGCCAGCAGACCGCAAACCTTGCACTTGATGACTCCAACACCAAGCACATGGGTGCTTACTGCGCAGGTATCATTGCCCGTGGCGGTAACGACACATCCTGGGCGAACGGCGATAAGGTCGGCATCACTGTTACCGATTGCACCAACTACGGTGACATCATCAGTGACCGCGACCAGGCTGGCGGTATCGGTTCGTACATGAACACCTCCTTCTACGCTACCGGCTGTGTCAACAACGGTCTCGTCATGCTTGACATGGGCACCAACACCTTCGGTGATGCCGCTGGTATTCTTGCTTCCTTTGCGGGCAAGGCGAGCATGAAGACCATCTGCGTGATCACGAGCTGCGTCAACAACGGCACGATTATTTCCAACAAGCGTGCTGCCGGCATCCTTGGTACCGCCGGTGGTGCATCCCACAACGCTGTGAACGGCTTCAGAGTTACCAAGTGTGCCAACACCGGTGATGTTTACTCGTTCGGTTATGGCCTTGATGCCAGCGGCGCGCTCAAGTCCTCCGGCAACAGCTGCATCGCTGCCGGTATCATCGCTTATGTTTACGGTTCTGTCGGTGCCACTCGGCAGTATAACCAGTATGCGTACATCGAGTACTGCACCAACACCGGTAACCTCTATTCCGCTCGCTTCTGCGGCCCCTGGATCGGTTACACCAATGAGCTGAACACTGTTGTCAGATACTGCGTGTTCGGTGGCACTCTCAACCCGCTGGGCTACGTCGCTGATTATAAGGCTGACCTCACCCTCCGTGCTGATATGCCCACTTCTCCTGATGCTTCCATCACCCCGATTTTCGCACTGATGGGCTGCTCCAGCGCTAAGTACAAACTCTACACTACATACGATTCTGACGACAATCCTACCACGCTGAGCAAGACTATTCTTGATTCCGGCAATGTGAGTGTTGCTATTCCCGAGAAGCTGCTGCTTGCCGATAACTATGTTCTCGACACCTGCGGCCTCGAGTGGTTCACATGGGCTGCTGATGATTCCAACAAGTCCAACAGAATCCCGATCGCTGTTGCTATCGCGAGCGGCGTAATTACTGTTGTTACCGAGGGTCAGTTCACCAGCGGTGCTCTCACCGTTATGCTGAACGACAAGATCGGCGAGCTTGTCTTCTTCCAGAATCTCAACGACAATATTTTCACCGAGGTTGACAAGTGCCCGACCACCGATGCGACCCACGCTAAGGTTATGTACTCCGCTTCTGAGGGCAAATACGTTAACCTCCTGTTCGACATAAACCCCGACATCACCCCTGCGACCGGTGACGCTACCGTTTACGTAGTCATCGCTCTGGGCGTGTCCGCCGTGGCTCTTGCCGGACTGGTCATCGCAAAGAAAAAGAAGGTCAGAGACTAATCCGAGCTTCAACAAATAAAAAACAACCGGGCGCAGGCCCGGTTGTTTTTTATTGATTCATTTTTTGTTAACAATTCGTACACAATTTTCGAAAAACCTATTGACAAGCGGGAATGAGCATGGTATAATATGGCCAAAGGAGCGTTTGCACGCATTGTGAAGCCTGTCTTCAGGCCGCGTGACGGGAATTTCACGGCAATGTGAACGCGAAAATGTCTGAATTGTGAATAAACAGCCGCTAAAAAGTAAATTTGCCGAAAAAAATTACAGGCAAACGTCAATTATTTGCATAAAGGTGTTGACAAATGCACGGTTTTTATTTATAATCTAAGAGACATAGTCGGTGGAAGGCTCATCGGCAAAACTGAATGTTTTATTATGTTAATAATTAAACATATCAAAAAAGGAGAACAACATGAAAAAGGCATTACTTATCCTGCTTGCTCTGACCATGATCATGAGCATGACTGTGCTTGCTCCCGTCACCGCTTCGGCGGCTGAGGAAGACACTGTCGGCTCCGTCGCGGCAGATTACAAGCCCGAGGGAACTGCTGTTTCCACAGCAGAGGAATTCGCTGCAATGGATGCTGCCGGAAAGTATTATTTGGCTGCTGACATCACGGTTTCCGAATCTTATTCACAGAGCTTTACCGGCGTTTTCGACGGTAACGGCCACACAATCGACACAACTGCTACCCTGTTCCTCAACCTGAACGGTACTGTCAAGAACCTGACTATGACCGGTGCTGTTGAGGACGCAGCGCAGCTCGACCCCAGATACAGCAGCGTTCTCGCTCGTACAGCTGCTTTTGAGGGCAATGTCGTCATCGACAATGTTTGCAATAAGGCTTCTATGAAGTCTCAGTTCAACGGTATGGGTTCCATGGTTGGCCGCGGTGCCAATGGTTCTGAGTTCACTCTGACCATCACCAACTGCGCGAACTACGGCAGCCTCACTACCTACTTCGCAGCATCCGGCAACTACGACTCCGGAGGATTCGTTGCCACCTTCAAAGGTACAGTTGGCGTTGCGACCGTACAGCTGACCATTGAGAACTGCGTTAACTACGGTGTTGTCAATGCTTACGGCCGTCCGGGTGGTATTCTCGGCAACAGCGATACCAGCACCACCATTAAAAACTGCGTTAACAACGGCCCCGTTCAGGCTATCGATAACTACTGCGGCGGTATCGCCGGCAGAATTGTCGCCGATAATAACACTGCAGCTGTTGTCCTTGTTGAGAACTGTGTCAACAATGCTAACATAAACTACAACGGCGCCAAGACCGCTCAGATCGGCGGTATGGTTGGTTATGTTGGTAACGGTAAGACCGCTACCTTCAGGAACTGCACCAACAACGGTAACATCACCGCTGTTCCTACCGCTGCAGAAACCAGATGCAATCTCGGCGGTATGGTCGGCGCAGGTAAAGATGACAACGTTGCTACGACAAACGGCACATTGACGTTTGAGGGCTGCGTTAACAACGGCAGCGTCGGCGTTACTGGCTGGAATGGCAAAGCGTATGTCGGTGGTTTTATAGCTAACGGCGTTAACTACCAGAACCTCATATTCAAGGATTGCGTAAACAACGGCGAAATTACCTCTGACTGCAACGTCCAGGCCAGCTACGCTGCCGGTTTCGCCGCTTACAGCAAGTATGATACTAAGATGACCAACTGCGTCAACAACGGCAATGTGTACGGTGGGTACCGCGTTGGCGGTCTTATCGGCGGCACTGACAGCGGTGCTAAGGACAAAGTTGTTCTGACGAGCTGCGGCAACACTGCTGATATCACCAGTAAACAGACTGTCGGCGGTCTCATTGGTTATGAGTACGCCGGTGCTGCTTTCGGCCCTGCCTTCACATACTGCTTCAACAGCGGTGTTGTGACTGGCAGTACGTGGGTAGGCGGCATGATTGGTTACCTGAATGCAGGCTCCGGCAAGATTTCCTACTCCTATGTCGGCGGCAAGGTCGTTTGCACCTCTGCTGCTACTTCCGTTCAGACCGGTGATGCGGTTAAGGCTCAGGTAGAGTACACCTTTAACGATGGCACGAAGGACTATTATTTCTACGCTCCTATCGCCGGTACTGTCACTATTTCCGGCACGACTGTCACGATCAACACGCTTTCTCCCACTGCGGTTGCCCTCGTGACCAGCGGTGCAACCGTTGTGAAGAACACGGTGTACAGATTTGAGTATAACGGCGACACTTACATCTTCAAGGCAGGCGCTAATGGCACTGTGACCATCTCCGGTTCTACCGTTACGATTGGCACTACCGCTCCGATTGTTGGTAAGATCGATGACCTTGGGGTTAAGGTGTTTGACCACAGAATCAACAGCCGCGCAATCGCCTGGAGCAATAACCTGACCTTTGAGGTTGACGCAGCTACCGTCTTCGTTGAAGAGGGTGCTGCCGGAATCGATTACGTCATGGGCGCTGCTAACGTCATCAACTGCCTTGGCGGTATGTCTGACTCCCTGACAAAGTTCACTCACGACAAGTTCGTTTCCGGTGAGGTTGCGGACACTCTGAACACCCTTGCCGGCGATAACGTCTTCTATCAGAACCTGCTCTCCACCATCTTCGTCGTTGACGAGTATCCCACCACGGATGCAACCCACGCGAAGGTTATGGCTGCTGGCACCGGCTACACCAACCAGCTGTTCGAGATTAACCCCGATGTCACTCCCGCTACCGGTGACGCTACCGTTTATGTAGTTGTCGCTCTCGGCGTGTCTGCCGTTGCTCTCGCAGGGCTTGCTATCTCCAAGAAGAAAAAGGTCAGAAACTGATCTGACATCCAAATAA
>CAVIBA010000091.1:0-7678 GCA_963640785.1 Bulleidia sp. | reverse complement strand
CGATGTACTTGTCGACAAGCACCGGCCGCTCCTCATCAATTTCGACGGCGGTCTTGAGGTAGTGCCGCAGCCCTGCCTCGTCGGCGACTATCTGCATAGCGCGGCCGCCCAGCACGAAGGAGGGGCGCACCAGAACCGGGTAGCCGATCTCGTCCGCAACTCTGACGCCGTCCTCGATTTTTGTCACCGCCTTGCCGCGCGGCTCGGGAATTCCGAGGTCGAGCAGCAGCTTTTCGAACACGTCGCGGTTCTCTGCACGCTCGATGGCGTCGCAGTCGGTGCCGATTATCTTCACGCCGCGCTCAACCAGCGGCTCGGCAAGATTTATCGCCGTCTGCCCGCCGAGCGAGGCAATGACGCCCTCCGGCTTCTCAAGCCTTATAACGTTCATGACGTCCTCGACCGTCAGCGGCTCAAAGTACAGCTTATCCGACGTTGTGTAGTCGGTCGACACGGTCTCGGGGTTGTTGTTTATTATGATGGCCTCGTAGCCGGATTTTTTGATTGTCTGTATCGCGTGAACGGTCGAGTAGTCGAATTCCACGCCCTGACCGATGCGTATCGGACCCGCGCCGAGCACGACTATCTTCTTTTTGCCCTCGTCCGGGCGTGACTCGTTTTCGTCGGCGTAGGTCGAGTAGTAGTAAGGAATGTATGCGTCAAATTCGGATGCGCAGGAGTCTATCGCCTTGTAGGCCGGGCAAATCCCCGCCTTCTCGCGCATCTCGCACACCTGCTTCTCGCCCATGCCCCATAGCCGCGCGACGGCGCGGTCAGAGAAGCCGTATTTTTTGCACTCGGCAAGCTCATCCATGTCAAGCCTGTTATTCTCAAGCGCACGCTCGAGCTCAACTATGTGCGCGAGCTTTGCAAGGAAGAAACGGTCGATTTTTGTGACGCCGAATACCTCCTCGATGTCGACTCCGCGGCGCAGAAGCTCCGCTATCATGAAGAGACGGTCGTCGGTGGCCTTTGAGATATATTCAAGCAGCGCAGGCGTATCCATGGCCTCGGCCTTGTTTGAGAAAAGGTGGTACGCGCCCGTCTCAAGCGAGCGGACTGCCTTGAGCAGGCTCTCCTCAAACGTTCTGCCCACGCTCATGACCTCGCCCGTCGCCTTCATCTGTGTCGAGAGTCGGTTGCTGGCGCTGGCAAACTTATCGAACGGAAAGCGCGGCATTTTCGTCACAACGTAGTCGAGCGCAGGCTCGAAGCTGGCGGGAGTGTTGGGCAGCATTATCTCGTCGAGCGTGTACCCGACTGCGATTTTGGCCGACACACGTGCAATCGGGAATCCGCTGGCCTTGCTCGCCAGCGCCGATGAGCGCGACACGCGGGGGTTGACCTCGATGACGTAATAATTGAACGAATCCGGGTCGAGCGCGAACTGCACGTTGCACCCGCCCTCGATCTCGAGGCTGCGTATGATTTTCAGCGCGCTGTTGCGCAGCATCTGGTATTCGCGGTTGGTCAGCGTCTGCGAGGGGCAAACGACGACCGAGTCGCCGGTATGCACGCCGACAGGGTCGAGATTTTCCATGTTGCACACCGTGATGGCGGTGTCGTTGGCGTCGCGCATTACCTCGTACTCTATCTCCTTGTAGCCCTTGACGCTCTTCTCGACGAGCACCTGGTGCACCGGCGAGAGCTCGAGCGCGTTGGCCATTATCGTGCGGAACTGCTGCTCGTCGTCGGCAAAGCCGCCGCCGGTTCCGCCGAGCGTGAACGCCGGGCGCAGCACGACCGGATAACCGATATGCTCCGCCGCCGCAAGCCCTTTCTCCATCGACGTCGCTATCTCGGACGGGCAGACCGGCTCACCTATGCGGTCGCACAGCTCCTTGAAAAGCTCTCTGTCCTCGGCGCGCTCTATGCTTTCGCTTCTCGTGCCGAGCAGCTCGACGTCACACTCGCGCAGAACGCCCTTCTTTTCGAGCTGCATGGCGAGGTTGAGTCCGGTCTGGCCGCCGAGACCGGGGATGATGGCGTCGGGACGCTCGTAACGTATAATCTTCGCGACGTATTCAAGCGTCAGCGGTTCCATGTAGACCTTGTCGGCGATGGTGGTATCGGTCATTATCGTAGCCGGGTTGGAGTTGCACAGAACGACCTCGTACCCCTCCTCACGCAGCGCAAGGCACGCCTGCGTTCCGGCGTAATCGAACTCGGCGCCCTGCCCTATCACAATGGGGCCGCTGCCGATAACCATAATTTTTTTCAGATCAGTTCTCTTAGGCATGTACTTTCCCTACCCACTCACGCATCTGGTTTACAAATATATCGAACAGATAACCGCTGTCCTCGGGTCCCGGCGCGCTCTCCGGATGGTACTGTACCGAGAAAACTCTGTCCCCGGCGCACCGGAGTCCCTCGACGGTTCCGTCGAGCAGATTGAGGTGCGTGACCTCAAGCCCCGTGCCCTCTAGCGAGTCGGCGACGACGGCGTAGCTGTGGTTCTGCGAGGTAATCTCGACCTTGCCGGTCGTGAGATTTTTGACCGGATGGTTGCCGCCGCGGTGGCCGAACTTCAGCTTGTACGTATGCGCGCCGTATGCCAGCGCGATCATCTGATGTCCGAGGCAGATGCCGAATATAGGCAGCTTGCCCCGCAGTTTCCGAACGAGCTCTATGACGGGCGTCACGTCCTCGGGGTTGCCGGGACCGTTTGAGAGAAACAGCCCGTCGGGATTCATGCGCTCGATTTCCTCTGTCGGCGTATCGTACGGAAATACCGTGACGTCGCATCCGCGTCTGTTGAGTGAGCGGACGATATTGAGCTTGATCCCGCAGTCTATCGCCGCGACGCGGCCGAGTGTTTTACCATCTGCGGGCGAAAACCATATCTTCTTAGTGGACACCCGTGCGACCGCGTCATGCGGAACGTTGTATTCCTCCAGACGGCGAAGTCCCTCCGCGATGTCTGTGTCGGCGTCCGTCAGGAGCCCGCGACGGCTTCCGGTGTCGCGGATGGAGCGTGCGAGTTTTCTTGTGTCGACGCCCTCAAGTCCCGGAATTCCGAAGCGGACGAGATAGCCCGAAAGATTGCCCTCGCTGCGGAAGTTGGACGGATAGGGATTGTACTCGCTGACAATCAGGCCGCCGACCGTCGGCGTCAGCGTCTCGGCGTCATCGGCGTTGACGCCGTAGTTGCCGATAAGAGGGTATGTCATAACCACCGCCTGATCGGTGTATGACGGGTCGGAGACTATCTCCTCATAGCCTGCCATAGAGGTGTTGAACACCACCTCGCACACCCGCTCGGCGTCAGAGCCGAAGCGATATCCGTAGTACTCGCTGCCATCCTCGAATATCAGTTTTCCGTTGAATTTTCTTGCCATACCGTTCTCCCCTTTATTACTGTTGCAATGCATCTGCCGTATACCGTCCGCCCGGCGAACGGTGTGCTTCTTCCTTTTGATCTGAACTCATCCGGATTCACCGTGTAGGGTGTCCCGACCTCGAATATCGTGTAATCCTCACCGGCGGTCGGTATTCCGAAGCGCCGTCGCGGACTCATGCACATCTTATCTATAAGCGCTTCTACTGTCATTGTTCCGCCTTTCACAAGCTCAGTATACAGCACCGGGAAGGCCGTCTCAAGTCCGACGATTCCGCACAGACTGCCGCGCAGACCGCGGCTCTTTTCCTCGGCACTGTGCGGGGCGTGGTCGGTGGCTACCATGTCGACCGTGCCGTCGGCAAGCCCCTCGAGCAGCGCCTCGCGGTCGACCCAGCTGCGCAGCGGCGGGTTCATTTTGAAGCGGCCGTCCTCCTCGAGGCAGTCGTCGGTGAGCGTGAGATAGTGCGGCGCGGTCTCGCAGGTCACATCGACGCCGCTGCGCTTCGCCTGCCGTATCAGCTCGACGCTCTGCCGCGTTGAGACGTGGCAGATGTGGTAAGCCACGTCCGTCTCGGCGGCAAGCTCCAGATCCCGCGCTATCTGCGCGTACTCGCTCTCGGACGATATTCCGGCGTGACCGTGCGTTCGCGCGTAGGCTCCGTCGTGTATATAGCCTCCGTGGAGCAGCGATGTGTCCTCGCAATGGGCGGCGATTATTTTGCCGAGCGACCGGGCTCTCTTCATCGCCTCACGCATCATCTCCCGACTCTGTACTCCGCGGCCGTCGTCCGAAAATGCGCAGACAAAAGGTGCCATCGCCTCCATGTCCGAGATGGTCTCCCCCTTCTCGCCAACGGTGATAGCACCATAAGGTAAAATATTCACGCGGGAATCGCGCCTGATGAGCGCCAGCTCAGCCTCGAGTCCCTGTACGCTGTCGGGAACGGGATCAAGATTCGGCATCGCGCAAACCGCCGTAAAGCCGCCGCGTGCCGCCGCGAGACTTCCGGTCTTTATCGATTCCTTATAAAAATACCCCGGCTCTCTGAAGTGAACGTGAACGTCACAGAGACCGGGAAAAATCAAATATGAACCGAAACAAGCGGGAGAACTGCCGCCATTTTCGGCAAATCGCCCGAGCAGACTATGCAGTTCTGCATCAGAAAACCTTTTCGTATCAATCATCATTCTGTTTTTCTCCTTTAAGCCGTGCCGCGCATCTGCCGTCAACACCGCCGGATAAGTTCCTAACCTTAGTGATTCTATCATACAATCCGCGCGATGTCAATAGCAAAATCGAAAATTTTGCGGATGAGGCAAATTATATACAAAGAGCACAAATCGGGCAATCCCGTTTCGGCAGTTTTCACTCAATAACACCACTTGACTTTTACCGTGGGATATGGTATCATGTTGTCGTAGAAGTTCTTTGTGACTGACGGATGGCAGATAACTGCACGGGAGCAAGGAATAATAAAGGGAGGGTTCGCCCTTCTGCCGACCGTCTGGGCACAGTTAAGTTGCATCACGTACTTTAACTGCGCTCTTTTTATTTTTTCAGACGAAAGGAAACAGCATGAAGAAAGTTGCAATCATTATGGGCAGTGACAGCGATCTGCCGGTGGTCAGAAAGGCCGCGGATACGCTGGGAGCGCTCGGTGTTCCGTTCGAGGTGCATGTATATTCGGCGCACCGCACGCCGGGCGAGGTCAGAATGTTCTCCGCCGGTGCCCGACAGAACGGCTTCGGCGCCATCATTGCAGCCGCAGGTATGGCGGCGCATCTCGCAGGGGCTATTGCAGCCTCAACCACACTTCCCGTCATAGGTATACCCATGAATTCCGGCCATCTCGGCGGCATTGACGCTCTGCTATCGACTGTGCAGATGCCATCCGGCATCCCCGTAGCCACAGTGGCGATAGACGGAGCCGTTAATGCCGCTTTGTTGTGCGCGGAAATATTTTCTCTTTCCGACGACGCGCTCGCAGAGAGACTTGCGGCCCGCCGCGCGTCCGATGCCGAAAAGGTTCTCGTCAAAAGCGCCGCCGTCGAGGCGGAATTCAATCACTCAAACAATTAAACGGAGGAAACACAGATGAAACTCAATCAGCTTTACGAAGGAAAGGCGAAAAAGGTATTCGCAACCGACTCTCCCGAGCTTGTCATAGTATCATACAAGGACGACGCCACCGCGCTCGACGGCCTCAAAAAAGGCACCATCGCCGGCAAGGGCGTTGTCAACAACAAAATGTCGGATTTCCTCTTTGCCATGCTTGAGGAGCACGGCGTTCCGACACACTTTGTCAAGGAGCTGAACGACCGCGAGGCGCTGGTAAAAAAGGTGTCGATAGTGCCGCTCGAGGTAATCATCCGCAACATTTCCGCGGGCTCATTCTCCAAGCGCTACGGCGTTCCCGAGGGCATTGTTTTCGCTGAACCGACCATTGAATTCTCCTACAAAAACGACGAGCTTCACGATCCGCTTATAAACGAGTACCACGCGTTAGCCCTCGGCCTTGCAACAAAGGAAGAGATAGAAACCATCAAAGCCATGGCCTTCCGCGTCAACGAAATACTCAAGGATTATTTTCTTGGGCTCAACGTCCGTCTTGTTGACTTTAAGCTGGAGTTCGGGCGACTCCCCGACGACAGTATAGTGCTCGCCGACGAAATCTCGCCCGACACCTGCCGTTTCTGGGACGCTACCACCAACGAAAAGCTGGACAAGGACCGCTTCCGCCGAGACATGGGCGGCGTCGAGGGCGCTTATACCGAAATGATGAAGCGCGTTTTCGGTTGAGGCGGAGAAAGCATGAGCAATCTCAGAGAAGAATGCGGCGTGCTCGGGATATACGCGCCCGCGACCGGCGACATCGCCCGCACCGCCTATTACGGTCTTTTTGCACTTCAGCACCGCGGGCAGGAGTCCTGCGGAATTGTAGTGAATGACGACGGCGTATTTACCTCATACAAGGACACCGGCCTTGTCAATGACGTCTTCACTCCCGGCATACTCGCAGGGCTCGGCGAAGGAAGAATCGCCGTCGGCCACGTGCGCTACGGAACCACCGGCTCAAACGACCGCAACAACGCGCAGCCGATAGTTGTAAATCACATAAAGGGCAAAATCGCGCTGGCGCACAACGGAAACCTCGTAAACTCGGGCGAGTTGCGTCACGAGCTCGAGCTTCAGGGCTCAATATTCCACACAACGAGCGACACCGAGGTCATCTCCTACATCATCACTAAGGAGCGGCTGAGCGCCCCCTCCATTGAGGAGGCTGTAAATCGCGCGATGGACAGATTGCGCGGGGCTTACTCGCTTGTCATTATGTCGCCGTCAAAGCTGATTGCCGTGCGCGATGAGAACGGCTTCCGCCCGCTGTGCTACGGAAAAACGCCGGACGGCAGATACATCGTCGCCTCGGAAAGCTGCGCGCTCGACTCGGTCGGAGCCGAGTTTGTACGCGACATTGCCCCCGGCGAGATTGTGGTCTTCAGCCGCGACGGCGTCCGCTCTATCGATACGCACTGCAACCGCGCTCCGCGCTCGCTTTGCGTGTTCGAATACATATACTTCGCGCGCCCCGATTCAGTAATCGAGGGCTGCGGTGTTCACACGGCGCGTATGCGCGCGGGCGCGTTTCTCGCGCTTGAGCACCCGGTTCAGGCGGACGTTGTGATAGGCGTTCCCGACAGCGGCATCGACGCCGCCATAGGATATTCAAAGCAGTCGGGCATTCCGTACGAGCTCGGCTTCATTAAAAACAAGTACATCGGACGTACCTTCATCGCCCCGGGACAGCAAAGTCGCGAGGACAGAGTCCGCATAAAGCTCAACCCCATATCCGAGGTCGTGCGCGACAAGCGTGTCGTCATGATTGACGACTCCATCGTACGCGGGACGACGAGCGCGCGCATTGTCCGGCTTCTGCGCGATGCGGGAGCACACGAAATACACATGCGCGTCTCAGCCCCGCCCTTTCTCAACCCATGCTACTACGGCACCGACATCGACTCACGCGACAACCTCATCGCCTGCAAGTATTCGCTCGATGAAATCGCACAGAAAATCGGCGTCGACTCGCTCGGCTATCTCAGCGTTGAGAGCGTCCGACAGATAGCCAAAGGCGTCCATGGAACCGGCTATTGCACCGCCTGCTTTGACGGCTGCTATCCCACAGAGATTCCGTCGGAGTCCATGAAAAACCGTTTTGAAACCAAAATCGGTGAAAATAAGGAGTAAAGCATGATAAATTCACATTCCGAAGCGTACGCGAACGCCGGCGTCGACATCACGGCAGGCTACCGCGCGGTCGAGCTTATGAAGTCGCACAT
>CAVIBA010000090.1:3216-7850 GCA_963640785.1 Bulleidia sp. | reverse complement strand
CTCTATTTTATCACAACTTTATTAACAAAAAGCGAAAGTATCCTCGGTTTCATAATCCCGTCGATGCCTTTCGCAGAAAGGCAGTTTATAAAAATGAATAAATTTGATCTGATAGTAATCGGCGGCGGCCCCGGCGGCTACCTCGCCGCCGAGCGCGCCGCAGCTGGCGGCCTCAACACCGCCGTTATCGAGAAGCGCGCGCTGGGAGGCGTCTGCCTCAACGAGGGCTGCATCCCGACAAAAACGCTGCTCAACTGCGCCAAGATGTATCGCCACGCGACCGAGAGCGCCGCGTTCGGCGTCACGGTTGAGGGCGCGACGTTTGACCACGAGAAGGTTATCGAGCGCAAGAAGCGCGTGGTAAAGACCCTGGTCGGCGGCGTCGGCATGACGATGAAGGCGGCTGGCGTCACGGTTATAAATGCGCGCGCCACCATTGAGGGCAAGAGCGCGGACGGCTTTGTCGTCAGCGCTGACAACGGCGAGAGCTACACCGCCGCGCGCCTCTGCATTGCGACCGGCTCCGATGCGTTTGTGCCGCCGGTTCCCGGCGTCAAGGAAGGGCTCATGTCGGGCATGGTCAAGACCAACCGCGAGATTCTCGACATGACTACACTGCCTAAGAGCCTCGCCGTTATCGGCGGCGGCGTCATCGGCCTTGAGATGGCCTGCTACTTCGCCTCCGTCGGCGTCAAGGTCACTGTCATCGAGCGCAGCCCCAAAATCGGCGGCGCGACCGACCCCGACATCTGCCGCGTGCTGATGCACGAGTATTCCAAGCGCGGAATGGAGTTCAAGCTGTCCTGCAATGTGCTGGCGGTGACGCCGAGAGCGGTCATTTACGACGACAACGGCGAGCAGTGTAAGTGCGAATGCGACTGCGTGCTGCTGTCCGTGGGACGGCGCGCGTCGACGGCCAACATTGGGCTTGAAAAGCTGGGCGTGACGACCGAGCGCGGCGCTGTCGTGACCGACCGCTACATGTGCACCAACGTTGCCGGCGTTTACGCCGTCGGCGACTGCAACGGCAAGCTGATGCTGGCGCACACCGCATACCGCGAGGCCGAGGTGGCCGTCAACCACATGCTCGGCGTCCGCGACGAGATGAGATATGAGTATATTCCGTCCGTAATTTACACCGATCCCGAGGTCGCGACGGTCGGCGAGTCGCGCGAGAGCGCCGAGGCGAAGGGCATGCAGGTCAAGGAAGTCAAGCTGCCCATGGCCTACGCCGGACGTTACGTTGCCGAGTCGGAGGGCGGCAACGGCTTCTGCAAGCTGGTCTACGACACCGGCCGCGACAGACTGGTCGGCGTACATATCATCGGCCCCTACGCCTCCGAGATGATATACGGCGCTGCCCGGATGTGCGCCTCCGAGCTGCCGCTCGACTGCCTCAAGAAAATGGTATTCCCGCATCCAACGGTCAGCGAGATCATACGCGAGTGTATGTTCAAGCTCTGATTACAACCGCAACAGAAAGGAAATAAACTAAACTACAATGCCTAAGTCATTATTTGTCGATCCCGTGGCTACGAGAGCTCCGGGCAGAATTACGTTTGAGGACATTCCCGTAAACCAGTACAAAAAGACCGTCGAAGAGGAGAAGGCCAACTACTCCACAGAAGACTTTCTGCGCATATTCCGCGATATTTCCATCTGCCGTGAATTCGAATCCATGCTCAGTCAGATAAAGACGCAGAGCAGCTATAACGGCGTCGAGACCACCTACCCCGGTCCCGCGCACCTCTCGACGGGACAGGAGGCCGCCGCTGTCGGTCAGGCCTACCTGCTCGGCATCGAGGACTACACCTTCGGCTCGCACCGCTCGCACAGCGAGATACTTGCGAAGTCGCTTTCCTCCATCAACAAGCTGTCAGACGGCGAGTTGATGAACATAATGGAGAACTTCATCGGCGGCCGCACTCTGCGCGCCGTCGAGAAGCTCGGCAAGGTCGACTCGGTCAAGGAGCTGGCCGTCCGTTTCATTCTCTACGGAACGCTGACCGAGATATTTGCCCGTCAGAACGGCTTCCACATGGGACTCGGCGGCTCTATGCACGCCTTCTTCCTGCCCTTCGGCGTCTACCCAAACAACGCAATCGTCGGCGGCTCGGCTCCCATTGCGACGGGCGCCGCGCTGTATAAAAAGGTCAACCGCAAGGGCGGTATCATAGTCTGCAACGCTGGCGACGGCTCGCTCGGCTGCGGCCCTGTCTACGAGGCCATGAATTTCGCCGCCATGGATCAGTTCCGCACGCTCTGGGAGGGCGATATGAACGGCGGAATGCCCATACTCTTCAACGTGTTTGACAACAGCTACGGCATGGGCGGCCAGACACGCGGCGAGACCATGGCGTACGACATGCTGGCGCGCCTCGGCGCGGGCATCACGCCGAGTCAGATGCACGCCGAGCGTATCGACGGATTCAACTCGCTTGCCGTCATCGACGCTATGCGCCGTAAGCTCGCACTGCTTCGCGCAGGCGAGGGCCCCGTCCTGCTCGACACCATTACATACCGCTATTCCGGTCACTCTACCTCCGACCAGAACGCCTACCGCTCCAAGGAGGAGCTGGACGCATGGCGCGAGTACGACCCCATGATAACCTACCGCCGCGCTCTGGTCGACGCCAAGGTCGCCGCCGACTCGAAGTTTGACGACATCGTCGCCGAGACCGTCGAGCGCATGACCATGATCTGCCGCCACGCCGCCGACAAGGAGTTCTCTCCCTACGCCGACTTCAAGGCCGACCCCGCCATCATCGAGCGCATGATGTTCTCGAACGGGCACGTCCCGAAGATGGAGGACAGACAGCCCGACGTCACGCTGCCCAAGGACGAGTGCCCGGCCTACGTCAAGATAAAGAGCAAAATCCGCACCGCGCTTGACGAGGAGGGCAAGCCCGTCAGCAAGATGAAGGCGTACAACATCCGCGACGGCATTTCCGAGTCGCTTATCGACAAATATTACGAGGACCCCACGCTCATCTCCTACGGCGAGGACGTCCGCGACTGGGGCGGCGCGTTCGCAGTCTACCGCGGCATGATGGAGGCGATTCCGCACTCCCGCCTGTTCAACGCGCCCATTTCCGAGGCCGCCATCGTCGGCAGCGCCGTCGGTTACGGACTGTGCGGCGGCCGCGCCGTCGTCGAGCTGATGTACGCCGACTTTATCGGCCGCTGCGGCGACGAGATATTCAACCAGCTGTCCAAGTGGCAGGCGATGAGCGCCGGAATACTCAAGATGCCGGTGGTCGTCCGCGTGTCGGTCGGCTCAAAGTACGGCGCGCAGCACTCACAGGACTGGACCTCGCTCTGCGCGCACATTCCCGGACTCAAGGTCTGCTTCCCGGCGACGCCCTATGAGTCGCGCGGCCTCATGACCGCGGCGCTCAACGGCACCGACCCCGTCATATTCTTTGAGAGCCAGCGGATTTACGACATGCCCGAGCAGTTCCACGAGGGCGGCGTCCCGGCTGAGCCATATGAGATAAAGATAGGCGACACCAACCTCATCCGCCGCGGTGACGACGTCACCATCATCACGGTCGGCGCGGTGCTGTACCGCGCCGTCAAGGCGGCTGACACGCTGCGCGAGAAGTACGGCGTCAACGTCGAGATAATCAATCTGCACTCGCTTGTCCCGCTGGATTATGATAAAATCGTCGAGTCGGTCAGAAAGACGGGCAAGGTTCTGCTTGTGTCCGACACCTGCACGCGCGGTTCCTTCCTCAACGACGTTGCGCACAACATAAGCAACCTTTGCTTTGACTACCTTGACGCGCCCGTCGCTGTTGTCGGCGCCAGGAACTGGATCACGCCGCCCTTTGAGTTCGACGAGTTCTTCTTCCCGCAGGAAAGCTGGATAATCGACACCGTCAACGACGAGCTGCTTCCGCTTCCGGGGCACGTCTCAGAGCACACCGTTACCGAGGCAGAGCAGCTGCGCCGCCTGCGCGAGGGTGTGTAACAATTAGGGCATTACCGCGCAATTGCACCATCGGAATTGCGCGGTGAAGCCTTAAAAAACACGAGAGCATGTAGTTCTCGTGTTTTTTGCGGCGTTGGACGCGCTATTCTATTTCGTCCTCAATCTGTCGGAAGTCCGCGCAGTCGAAAAATTCGGCCAGCGAGATGCTGAGACCGTCGCACAGCTGTTTCAGCGTGACTATGCCGGGGTTGAGGCTTTTGCCGTAGAGAATATTTTTGAGCGTCGAAGGCGGCACGTTTGCGCGCACCGCGAGCTGATTCAGCGAGAATCCGTACTGGCTGCACAGCCGGAGGAGGCGTTGCTTTACGATGGTCAATGTGTTGTCCATATCGGCCTCCGGTCAGCGCTTGTTGGTGAGGCCGAGGATGAAATCCGTCGATGTGCCGTACATCCGGGCAAGGGCAATGACAAAACAAACCGGAATAGCCCGCTTTCCGGTTTCGTAATTGCTGTATACTCTCTGGTCGATGCCGAGGTAGGCGGCGACCTGCTTTTGAGCCAGGTCTGCGTCCTCGCGCAAGTCGCGCAGGCGCGGAAAATATGCTTTCAAATTCATCACCCTCGCCCATTATATCTTACTATTAAAAAATAGTATTGACATTACTATCGAGTGATAGTAAAATATATTGAAGCATCGCCG
>CAVIBA010000090.1:724-3206 GCA_963640785.1 Bulleidia sp. | reverse complement strand
CCGCGCAATACCCAAATTGCGAGGCGATGCCTTGAGTGAAAACGGAGATGAGGTGAGTCGCCGCATGCTTGACAGTATGATAGCCGGGCTCTTCGGCGTTATCGACGGTTATTTCGCGCCCGGCGAGGCCGATAGATTTACGGAAAACTGGCTCCGGCACCCGGAATTTTATCATTTCGGGCTGGGCACGCGCATAAGAAACGAGCTGCTGCGTCCCGGCGGCGCGCTCTACCGCGGGTTTTGCCGCGCGGGGATACGCTGTGCCGACGAAATGTCCTCGTATGTGATGGAGCGGTATTATCGCTATTTAGTTGGGACGAAGCGGTGAATCGGCTTGTGGCTTAACAGAAAAACGACGCTTCCGGCAGTGTCTGGCAGGAAGCGTCGTTTTGTTTTTTGTATTTTGGTTGTGTCCCCGGTTGCGTCAGTCAAACAGCTCGCTTGCAGCCTCGACAATCAGGCTGAGTGCGGCGTTCATGTCCGCCGCCTCAATGGTACAGCCTGCGGCTTTGGCGTGTCCGCCGCCGCCGAAGTGAGCGCAGAGAGATGCGACGTTGGCCGCGCCGTTCGAGCGGGTCGAGACGCGGAATATAGGTGCGTCGTCCGGCTGGCGGACGGAGACTGCGACTTCCACGCCGTCAATGCCGCGGGCGACGTCGATAAGGCCGTCGTAATAGTCGGCAGGGACGCCGAGCGCGGTCAGCGCCGCGTAATCCATAGCGACGATAGCGAGGCGGTTGCCGCAATAGAAGTGTATGTTCTCAAGCGCGGCGTGGGTCAGCGTGAGCGACTCGCGCGGCTTGGAATCGAACAGGCGGAAGTTCCACTCTGCGTAGTCAAACGAGCCGTCCATGAGCTCGGCCACGCGGCGGTGGGTTCCGGGGGTGGTGTTCGAATATTTGAAGCAGCCGGTATCGGTGGCGATGGCCATATAGATGAGCCCCGAAAAACGCGGCGGCAGTGCTTTGATGGCACCGCGGGACAGCAGCTCTTTGGCAATATCGAAGATTATCTCGCCGCAGGCTGCGGCGTCGGGACGTATGAGGTAATCTGCGTAGGGCGTGCCGGAGGCGTGGTGGTCGAGCATGAGGTCGACGTGATACTCTCGTCCGAGCGCCTGCATCTGGCCGGGTGCCGCCGTATCGACGGTGACGACGCGCTCGATTTCGAAGTCGTCCGGGATGGAGCAGGGAAGCACGCTATCCTGGAGCCCCTCGACGGCGAAGCGGCAGCGTCTGTTGACCTCGGACGAGCAGACGCACCGGGCTCTCGAGCCCATAGCCTCGAGCAGCAGTCGAAGCCCGAACGCAGAGCCTGTGGCGTCCCCATCCGGGCGGTCGTGGAATATTATTATGGTATTTGCGATGGGCGTAAGTCTGTCGCAGACCTGGTTTAGCGTCAGGGCGGACAGGTTATTCATCTTGCTCGTCCTTTGTGTCGGTGCTGTCCTTCTCGTCCAGTTCGTCGTTATCCGCGTAGGTGAGGTTATTTATCAGCGACGAGATGTGCGCGCCGTGGGCGATTGAGTCGTCCGTGATGAAGGTCAGCTCGGGTGTTATGCGCAGGTTCATGCGCTCGGCCAGCATGTGGCGGATGAATCCTGACGACGATTTCAGCCCGCGGGCTACCTCTTTGGCGTCGCCGCGCAGGTGGGAGTAGTATATTTTGGCGTACTTGAGGTCGGGGGTTACTTCCGCCGCTGTGACGCTTATGAATGCGTCACGCACGCGCGGATCCTTGACGTCGCGAAGTATCGACGCCATCTCCTTCTTGACCTCGTCGTTTATGCGCCCGCGTCTGTAATTTGCCATGAATATCAGCCTTTCGTTTTATTTTTGGGGCTCTGCCCCAGACCCCGCCAAGGGGGCTTTTGGAAAAGCCCCCTTGGAACCCGCAAAACTTTCGACAAAGGGGTAAGGCGGGTGGGGAAGTGAGTTTGAAGAATTAAAGTCGGTGGGGGGCAAAGTCCAAAAGCCCCAGAGGGAAGTGCTCCGGGATGTCGCCATGAGGCGGGCACCCCGGAGTGAAAAATCTTTGATTACTGAGCAGCGTCCACGATTGCAGTGAATTTCTCGGGAACGAGCGACGCGCCGCCGATAAGGCCGCCGTCGACGTTGGGCTTTGCGAGCAGTTCAGCCGCGTTCTTATCGTTCATCGAGCCGCCGTACTGGATGGTGACGGTCTCGGCGACGTCTGCGCCGTACATCGAAGCAAGCACCTTGCGGATAACGCCGCAGGTCTCCTCGGCCTGCTCGGGGGTAGCGGTGAGGCCGGTTCCGATAGCCCAGACGGGCTCGTAGGCGATGATTACGTTCTTGAGTTCTTCAGCGGCGATGCCTGCGAGATCGAGCTTGGTCTGCATAGCGACGACCTCGTCGGTAATACCGGACAGTCTCTGATCCTTGACCTCACCGAGGCAGAGGATGACGCGCAGGCCTGCGGCCAAAGCGGCCTTTGTGCGCAAATTGACGGTCTCGTCGGT
>CAVIBA010000090.1:0-714 GCA_963640785.1 Bulleidia sp. | reverse complement strand
CCGAAGTACTGGCGGCGCTCGCTGTGACCGATAATGACCACCTCAACACCGATAGCCTTCAGCATTTCAGCCGAAACCTCGCCGGTGTACGCGCCCTTGGAGGCGAAGTGGACGTTCTCGGCGCCGATCTTGATGTTGGAGCCCTTTGCGGCCTCCATAGCGGCGACGATGGTTACGTAGGGAGCGCAGAAAATAACATCGCAGTTGTCCTTGCCGGCCACCATGGGCTTTACGGCATTGATAAATTCAGTCGCCTCGGCAGGGGTGAAGTTCATCTTCCAGTTGCCGGCGATAACGGTTCTTCTCTTTGCGGGATTCATTTTTATGCCTTTCTGTTGTTTTATAAGTCTGAATTATTTGTCCTCAAGGCAGGCGATGCCGGGGAGCTCGAGCCCCTCGAGAAATTCGAGAGACGCGCCGCCGCCGGTGGAGACGTGAGTCATCTTATCGGCGTAGCCCAGCTTTTCAACAGCAGCCGCGGAGTCGCCGCCGCCGATGATGGAGATAGCGCCGCTCTCGGCCACAGCCTTAGCGACAGCATTGGTGCCCGATGCGAAGTTCGGCCACTCGGAAACGCCCATGGGTCCGTTCCAGACAACGGTGCCTGCGCCGACGAGCGACTTTGCGAACAGCTCCTGTGTTTTCTCGCCGATGTCGAGACCCATCCAGCCGTCCGGAATGGAGTCGGAGTAGATGCGCATGAAGGTGGTGTTC
>CAVIBA010000089.1:0-7918 GCA_963640785.1 Bulleidia sp. | reverse complement strand
TCACTTTTTCTATATCTTTTTTATTTTTCAGTCTCACATCTATTGTAACACTACATTTCAATTTTTCGCGTCCGCACCCGACTGTTGACAAGCCCGCGCCGTAGTGATATAATTAAAAGTACAAAAATTCTGCCGGACATTGTCAGCGGACGTGTCCGCGCCATACCATTGTATCAGGAGAGCCTCATGAACTACCGTTTTTCAGATAAAATAGCCAGCCTCAAGCCGAGTGCTATACGCGAAATGTTCAAAAACGTCACCGCCCCGAACATTATTTCGTTTGCCGCCGGGAACCCGTCGCCCGAGTCCTTCCCCGTCGACGAGCTCGCGCGTCTCTCGGCCGATATTTTCGCGACCGCCTCAACCGCCGCGCTTCAGTACAGCGTCACGGACGGCTATGGCCCGCTCCGCGCCGCCGTCGCCGCGCGCGTTAAGGATAAGTTCGGCATCGGCTGCTCGACGGCCGCCGACGACGCCTACGACGACACCACTATCATCGTCTCGGGCGGCCAGCAGGGCATCGAGCTCGCCTGCAAGGTGCTGTGCGACGAGGGCGACGTCGTCGTCTGCGAGAACCCGACCTTCGTCGGCGGACTCAACGCCTTCCGCTCCTGCGGAGCGCGGACGGTCGGCGTCCCGCTCGCCGAGGACGGCATCGACACCGACGCGCTCGAGCAGACGCTGCGCACCACGCCGCGCGTGCGCATGATGTACCTCATTCCCACCTTCCAGAACCCCGCCGGAACCACGACTTCGCTCGAAAAGCGTATAAAAATATACGAAATCGCCAAAAAATACGGTGTGATGATATTCGAGGACAACCCCTACGGCGAGCTGCGCTTCGACGGCGAGGAAATCCCGACCATCAAGTCGTTCGACACCGAGGGGCTTGTGATATACTGCTCGTCCTTCTCGAAAATTCTGTCCGCGGGTATGCGCGTCGGCTACGTGACGGCACCCGATCCCGTCGTGCAGAAAATGGTGGTCGCCAAGCAGTCCGAGGACGTGCACACCAACATCTTTTTCCAGATGCTGTGCTATCGCTACATGACCGAGTGCGACCTCGACGCTCATATCGCCGGAATCCGCGCGATATACCGCCGCAAGTGCAATCTCATGCTCGACTCGCTCGCACGCGCGCTGCCGCCGGACTGGCACTTCACACGCCCGCAGGGCGGACTGTTCATCTGGTGCACAGTCCCGGACGGCGTTTCCATGGAGGACGTGGTGCGCCGCGCGCTGGAGAAAAAGGTCGCCGTTGTGCCCGGAACCACCTTCAACTGCGATGCCGATGCGCCGTCGCACTCGTTCCGGCTTAACTATTCAACCCCCTCCGACGAGCAGATCGTCGAGGGCTGCCGCCGTCTCGGCGAGGCGGCGCGGGAGTTTACCGTCTGAGACGACACGGGCAGGTGGATGTCTCACAGCGTCAAAGACTGAAAGGAGCCGCCAATGGCAGATAAGCAGATACGCGATAAGCTCAAAAATTTCATACTCATTACGCTCGGCAGCGTGGTGTACGCGCTGTCGCTCTCCTGCTTTCTCGACCCAAACCGGCTGGTGCCGGGCGGCGTGTCGGGTATTGCCGTTATCATAAATCACACCGTCGGCTGGCTCGGAACGGGCACGGTAATAATACTGATCAACATTCCCCTGCTTATCGCGGGGCTTGTCAAATTCGGCCGCCGGTTCATGCTGTCGACGGTCTACGCGACGATACTGTCGTCGCTGCTTGTGGAGCTTTTCAACTACGTCGGCAAGGATTTTCTGCCGTTGACCGAGGATCTGCTGCTCGCCGCAGTGGCAGGCGGCGCGCTGATGGCGCTCGGACTCGGCCTTGTCTTCCGCGGTGGCGGCACGACGGGCGGCTCGGACATCGTCACAAAGTTCCTGCGTCTGAAATACAAGCATATACGGACAGGCAGCATTTTCCTCGCAGTCGACTCGATAGTCGTCGTGGCGTCGGCGATAGTGTTTCACGACATCGAGGTCGCGCTCTACGCGGCACTGTCACTGGTTGTCAGCGCGGCGGTGCTTGACCGGGTGCTTTACGGCACGGACGAGGCCAAGCTGGTCTATATAATCAGCGACCGCGGCGACGAGATCGCAGATAAGCTGATGCGCAAGCTCGACGTCGGCGTAACCTTTCTCGAGGGTCAGGGCGCATACACCGGCAACGACAAGCGCGTGCTGATGTGCGCCGCGCATAAACGCACCTTCCCGCGCATACGCGAGGTCGTGACCGAGGTCGACGACATGGCGTTCATGATAGTCAGCTCGGCGCAGGAGATATTCGGCGAGGGCTTCAAAAACCACCGCTCCGGCGACCTGTAACGTCGGAAACGCAGACGCCGCTCGGGGTACCGCAGCGCCCCGAGCGCACATTTCCCACCTGTCCCCGCCGTCCGAACCGCGTCTTGGGAATATTTTTCGAAAAAAATCAATTTTTTTGTTGACAACACCGCACAATTGTGATAATATATATAAGTCCGCGAACACGACCCATTAGCTCAGGCGGTAGAGCACTTGACTTTTAATCAAGGTGTCCGGGGTTCGATTCCCCGATGGGTCACCATCGGAGTATAATCCGAACACGATATTGTTCTTCGGTGTCGTCGCGGCTTATACAATCAAATACCGGGTAGATTGATTTCTGCCCGGTATTTCTTTTATGCTTATTCTGCTTTTTCGGTATCTTTCAGTGCCTTGTCAGCCTTGTCCGCGATGGGTTCCACCTTGTTATAATCTACCCCATGTTCCTCACATACAAGTTTGATCGCCTGTTTGAAAACCTGGTTGCCACCGGTCGCCGCAAGACCGCTCAGAGCACCGCCTACGACCGCCGTGTACCATGTGGTAGCAGCAATCACTGTCGGGGCTATGTAGAAGCCCAGGAGGGCGAGACACCCGCCTGTCGCGCAGGCAATCAGCGGGAGCCATTCATTCTTGACCGAGGTCTTGCGAACGAATGCGACGAGGATGTAGGTTGCGATAGCGATGATAGGGTATGCCATTGTTTTGTACCTCTTTTCTTTTTAATTATTGGTCTGCTGTTTATGGAGTTCGTCAATGCGGTGATGTGCCTGTTTACAAGACTCCTCACATCGAGTGACACGCTGGGTGAGTTCTCCGACAAGCACACGGGTCTCTCGTCCTTCGCGTTTTAGGTCATCCACACCGGCTTTGATGTAACCAACATCCGATGCGATTACACCTTTGCTCTGCCCTTCTTCCACATCGTCTTTTTTGCGGTCGTGATTCAGAGCAATGTACGAGATTATGAACCCGAGTGCGCCAAATACAATCGAACAAATCGCCCCAACCGTTGCTGTCGTCATGTTGCTTCCTCCTTTCCGTATTCTTCATCGGTTATGAGTACAAATTCTGCTTCCGTAATCCATCCTTTCACGACGGCATCACGGACGCGATTGATACTCCAAAGCCCCGCATCGTAGTAGGACTTGACCTTCTGGAAATACTTACTCATCGTGTTCCACCTCCTTCGGCTCATCCTCGGCGGTTTCGTCAACATCGACGCCTGTCATCATGGCGATGTAGTCGGTGTTCGCTTTTGCGCGGAGCAGTTCGGAGCAAAGAGCGTCATTTTTCCGACGCTCTATCCGTAACTGTTCCCGAAGTCCCAGATACTTCATATCGATTCCTCCATAAATCTTTATAGTATTTATCCATCTTCAGGATAGCAAAATGATTGTCGCCCTTCTTGGCGTGGGCTTTCCAACTCTTATAACACTCATCGACCTTTTCTTTTGTGATAAGCCCGGCTTTTGCACGCTTCACCAGTTTCTTTAATTTGCGGCGTTCGTGCGAGATTCTTTTGGGGAGTATTCTTTTGACAACGTTTCCGGTTGCGGTGAGTTGAAAACTAAAACCAAGAAAATGTACGGGTTGCCGGACAGGTTGAATTTGTGTCTTCTTCGCGCTCAACCTCAAACCGATGTCATCAAGTCTGGATTCGATTGCATACCGGCAGTTTTCCAGATAATCTTTGTTCCGATGAATCAAGATGAAATCATCCATGTATCGCACATAGTGTTTGATATGAAGTTTCTCTTTGATAAAATGGTCAAGATCGTCTAACACCGCCAATTCTATCAATTGCGTGACCTGTGAGCCAAGACCCATGCCTATATCCGGATCCTCACCCTGATTGAAACTGTTGATAATACGACTGACTTCTCTCACCGCCCACTGATCGTCTGTTCTCTTAGCGACGGCTTCTATCGCAACCGAGTGACGGGTGCTACCGAAATAATTGGATATGTCACATTTTAAGATTGCACCTTCCGTACCGCACTTACGATAATACTGTTGAAGATGTGCTTCGAGGCGACCGCGTGCAAAATCTGTGCCTTTGTTCTTTTGACACGCACAGTTATCATAAATGAAATGCCGGGTCAGAGCATCATATAAATAGTTGTCGCACAGACTTCTTTGAAACACACGATCCTTTATCCTCGTGCTGACAATCAACCTTTCCTTCGGCTCATACACCTTGAAAATGGTATAATGTTCGATAGAATAATGATCTGTGTCGAGTTGGTCTTTTAGTTTGTGACAATTCACTATTCCATTTTTCAGGAATCCAGCCACGCTATCTTTCCAGACTACATTCTGCTTGCAAATTCGTAACGCCTTGTATAGACTTCCGAAACTGCAAACGATTTCTCTTACACTTGAATTTTCAATCATAATAAAATTGATCTCCGTATATAGCGATGCTTACTCAAATGAATAAATCGCATCGGAAGATATGTTTCGCCTTATAAGGGACGGGATGGCAGTTCCTTGTGTGAGTAGCATTGATTTCCACTTATTGTGTACTTTAATACGAGCCGATTTCTCACAATCCGGGGCGACGCCGTTGGCATTGTTGGCTTTGTTGTTGTTCAGTTCTCCAGACGAATTGACATTGCGCACATTATTGGCGTTAGTCGGGTTCGGGGAACGACCTTAGAACAACTGCCACCCCATATGGTTTATTCGCTTTGCTTGTACCTATCTTTATCGGACTTCTTCCAGTTTCGCAACAGATTTTGCACTTCCAGGATCATGCCTGTCCAATGATCAATTTTCGCACTATCTATCCCGAAGGTTCGATAGGCAATATCAATCATGGAAAGCAGTGCGTAACTCGATGCAATGGCTTTCTGCTGAAACTGGTGACGCAGTGCAACATCATTCTCGCTCTGCACAAAGACCGAATTAGCCATAGTGATATAGTTGTTGATGTCAAGTGCGGCATCAACAATTTTCGCCGTGACGCACCATCGGTAGTGCTTCGGAAAATTCTTTTCGTTGCTACATATGCGGATGGTAAAGGCGGCAAGATCGTTCGCTCTTGTGAAAACGGTCAAGCGCCCCATACCTCGCTTTGATGATACAACTGACATTGTTTACTCCTTCACGCCCCTAACGGGGCGATTTTAGATTACACGATGCAACAAGCCGGGGCGACGCCGCCGGCATCGTTGGCTCCGCTGCTGCTCAGACCTCCAGACGAACCGACAACGCGCACATAACGGGCGTTAGTCGGGATCGGGGAACGAAGCCACCAGTATCTTGCCGTGCCATTGTGATATTTGATACGGTCAGCGTCGGTCGAACCATTCCAATAGGCAAGACGCACGCCTTCGCTGATACTGTTATTTGTATTACCGAAAACCTCCGTCACGGACTGCAACCACACCTTGTCGTAGGTAATATCCTGTGTTGCGCCATCTACTTTGTCGTAATCATAAAGCGCCGTGATGACTTTCACTTTTCCCATCGCCGCAACGAACGACGGATCCAAGCCGTAGAGGAAACCGGCAGAATTGGCACCACCGGGTGCTCTATCGAAAACACTCTGGGGAGTCCACCAGTTCGAGACGCCGTTGCCGGTAGTTCCGGCTGGTGCGGTTGAGTTCAGCCACTGACGATACACACTGTCACGCCATCTGTTCGATCCGTATGCCTGTCGTTCTGTGAAATTGCGCTTGCCACCATTGACAGTATCGTCCTCCGTATAATAAGTACGGCTTCTTGCAGTAAAAGTACCCAAATCGGTACACTCCGTTGCCCCGTCATATCGTAATGCTTGCAGTTAAATCCCCCGAATAACAGATTTCCTCTTTTTACAAACTCTTCAAGTTCTCGCTTACTGTTGTGAATAGTGTAATGTACACCGTACTTTACACTTTTGAAATCCACTATCCAGTCATAGCGAAATACTTCAAAGTCGAACAAAAATGTTTCAACCGGAGAATTGTCAATGTAGTACCCTGTCTCGTCCTGAAACAGTGTCAGAATGCGATGGTCATAGTATTGATCTCCGAGATCTTTCAGTTCGTAATCTTGAAGGTCGCAATTTTCTATGGATATAAATTCGGTGTTTTCCAAACGCCATAATTTATTCACTTGATCATGCTCTAACTGTTTCTCAAGCATTCCCTTGTCGATACTAGTATATAACCTTTTGTCGGATGTTCCGCGTACCTTTCGCTGTTCGGATTTGACGGCTACCGGTTCACCAAAAAAGGCAGCAGGCTGAAAGCCCGCTGCCTTTTTTGGTGACCCATCATGCTGAATCGAACCCTGCAGAATATGCGCCCCGCGCACATTCCTGCTACTTTGGCGCAAACTCCCGCAACCTCGGGTAAAGTCTTTTGCCCCGAAAATGTATTCTGAAACTCTCCCAAAAGCGCCCGGCATCCGCCGGGCGCTTTCATTATTCATTCGATTCCTATCACAGCAAATATATATGATTCTCCGCGCACTTCCTGTGCGTCTCCTCGTCCCAGAAGGACGACTGCACCTCGCCGATGTGCGCCTTGCGCAAAAAGAACATGCACATTCTCGACTGTCCGATGCCGCCGCCGATGGTGTAGGGCAGCTCGCCTGCGAGCAGCGCGCGGTGGAAGGGCAGCGACACCCGCTCGGGACAGCCCGCCTCGGCCAGCTGACGCACAAGCGCGTCCTCGTCCACGCGAATGCCCATGGAGGACAGTTCGAACGCTATGTCAAGCACCGGGTAGTAGACGATAATATCGCCGTTCATGCTCCAGTCATCGTAGTCGGGCGCGCGACCGTCGTGTATCTGACCCGAGCGCAGTTTGCCGCCTATCTGCATGATGCAGACCGCGCCGTATTCGCGCGCCGCGAGGTACTCGCGCTGCTTGGGCGTCTTGTCGGGGTAGCGATCCTCGAGCTGCTGCGAGGTCACAAACTCGATCTTCTCGGGCAGCAGACGGTTGATGAAGTTGTAATCGTCGGCGATGTATATCTCGGTGTGGCGCAGTGAGGCGTATATCAGCTTGACCGCGTGCCGGAAGGTCTCGGGCGTTCTGTCCTCGCGGCGGATGACCTTCTCCCAATCCCACTGGTCGACAAAAATCGAGTGAATGTTGTCGGGGTCCTCGTCGCGTCGGATGGCGTTCATGTCGGTGTAAAGCCCCTCGCCCGGCTCGAAGCCGTAGTTCTTGAGCGCCATGCGCTTCCACTTGGCAAGCGAGTGAACTATCTCAAAATGCTCGCCGGAGTAAAGCGAAAAATCGACCGGGCGCTCGACGCCGTTGAGGTTGTCGTTCAGACCGCTTGCGGCGTCAACAAAAAGCGGCGCGGAGACTCGCGTCAGATTGAGTTGGATCGCAAGATCGCGCTCAAAAAAGTCCTTGACCTTTTTGATTGCCACCTCGGTCTGACGCAGCGATAGCCGGGGCTCATAGTTTGCCGGAATTTCAAGCCTTGACATAGATACACGCTTCCCCCGGCACGCAGTGCCGGACAATGATATAATAATAAAATATTATACCACGCCGACACGCGCCGTGTCAACAGTCGGACGGTTAGAATTTGCCCCGCTTTTGTAGTGTTACAATAGATGTGAGACTGAAAAATAAAAAAGATATAGAAAAAGTGA
>CAVIBA010000088.1:0-7926 GCA_963640785.1 Bulleidia sp. | reverse complement strand
TTGTACTCTTTTTTGTCGTAGCAAAGTACATGTGTTAGATGTTTGTTTCAAACTTAGCACTCCTTTCGTATGGAAAAATATCCTTTCAAAGGGGGGCGTATAACCATTCTACCATGTTATTTATATTATTTCAATGTGCTGAACCGACAAAGTTTGGAGCGCTGTTCTGTCAAAAACCGCCAAATTATAAATAAACCGTGAATTGTTCATGAACTCACTGTTAACACCCGGAAAACAAAAAGCAAAGTCGGCACATCCGGCGTGCCGACTTTGCTTTTTGTTCACTTATTTCTTAGAAAAACAGTCGCTGCAGTATACAGGACGGTCACCGCTCGGCTCAAAGGGAACCTTGCAGGGCGCACCGCACTCAGCACATACCGCATCGTACATCTGGCGGGGTTCGCCGCTTCTGCGATTGTTCTTGCGAGCGTCGCGGCAAGCCTTGCAGCGCTGGGGCTCGTTGGTGAAGCCCTTCTCAGCGTAAAATTCCTGCTCTCCGGCAGTGAAAGTGAATTCTTGTCCGCATTCCTTGCAGACGAGTGTCTTGTCAGTGTACATGTAATACCTCGGATAAAGTTGTAATGCAGATACCTCCTGCATTTATTCTAATTGTATCATATGAATTTTTAATTGTCAATATTTTTTGTGAATATATTTCAAAATATCGTCATTTAATTTTCCGGTATTTTTCAGATAACCGTCATATTTCCCGTGCGGTCGTCGGAGCGGGGTGTGTAGGCGACGTTTTTATTCGCAAAATTGCATAATTCGGGGGCGTGTAATTGCACAAACGATGTGAGTATTGGTGAATTTGTTCTTTACACGTTCTTTTTTTGCTTAAACTGTTGACTTGAAACTGCAAAAAGCGTATAATGTATTCTAATCTCAACAATTTGAAACGTTAAATTTTTATCAATCTATCAACTCTTAAAGGGGAGGTTTTTATGAACAGAGTATATAATTTTTCCGCAGGTCCCTCCATGCTCCCGCTTCCCGTACTTGAGAAAGCAGCCGCCGAGCTCGTTTGCTACGGCGACAGCGGTATGTCTGTGATGGAGATGTCCCACCGCTCCGCAGACTATGAGCCCATTATCTACGGCGCGGAAAAGCTGCTGCGTCAGCTTATGAATGTGCCCGACAACTACAAAATACTGTTCCTTCAGGGCGGCGCGTCGACGCAGTTCGCCGCGGTTCCGCTCAACCTGATCGGACGCACCGGAAAGGCTGATTACCTCGTTTCGGGTCAGTTCTCCGGCAAGGCCTTCAAGGAGGCGCAGAAGTACGGCGACGTCGTCGAGACGGCCTCCACCAAGGCGGATAACTTCACTCACGTTCCGCACGTCGAGCGCTCGGCCTTCCGTCCGGACGCCTCCTACGTCCACATCTGCTTCAACAACACCATCTACGGCACAAAGTACGACTACATCCCCGACACCGGAGACATTCCGCTTGTCGCCGACATGTCGTCCTGCATACTGTCCGAGCCTGTCGACGTCTCGCGCTTCGGCGTGATTTACGCCGGCGCGCAGAAGAACATGGCTCCGGCGGGTCTGACGGTTGTCATCGTCCGCGAGGATCTGCTGGGCGGCGCTCTGCCCATCACCCCCGCCATGCTCGACTGGAAGCTGGCCGCCGACAACGACTCCATGTACAACACTCCGCCCTGCTACACCATCTACATGGCCAAGCTGGTTTATGAATATCTGCTGTCCATCGGCGGGCTTGAGGCCATGCAGAAGCTCAACCGCGAGAAGGCGGACATTCTTTACAGTTACCTCGATTCCCAGAGCTACTATATCGCGCCCGTCGAGAAGTCGTCGCGCTCCATGATGAACGTCACGTTCGTGACCGGGGACGCCGAGCTCGACAAAAGGTTCGCCGCCGAGGCCGCTGCGGCCGGGCTCAAGAACCTCAAGGGGCACCGTTCTGTCGGCGGCATGAGAGCCTCCATTTACAACGCTATGCCTAAGGAAGGAGTCGAGAAGCTGGTTGGGTTCATGAAACGCTTCTCGGAGAATAACCCCAAATGAATTACACTACCGGCAACCGCAAGGTTGCTATAATCGGTGCCGGATTTGTCGGTGCGTCCATCGCATATGCGCTGACGCTGCGCAATCTGGCGCGTGAAATCGTTCTTATCGACATTGACCACAACAAGGCTCGCGGAGAAGCGCTGGACATTCAGCACGGTATTCCTTACATGGGCACCTCGAGCGTCTATGCGGGCGATTACAGTGACTGCGCAGGATGTGACCTCATTGTTATCACGGCAGGACGCAACCGCCGTCCCGGCGAGAGCCGCCTCAACCTTATCGGCGACAACAGCCGCATTCTGCGCGACGTCGTCGAGCACATCAAAAAGTACTACACCAGAAGCGTTATACTCGTCGTCGCCAACCCGACCGACATGCTGACCTACCTCTGCGACAAGTGGATGGGGCTTGATAACGGCATGGTCTTCGGCACGGGCTGCATTCTGGACACCTCGCGTATGGTGCGCTGCGTTGCGGATTACGTGTCGCTGAGCACCGAGGTGGTCAAGGGCTTTGTCGTCGGCGAGCACGGCGACTCGCAGATTCCGATCTGGAGCCGTCTGGCCATTGCGGGCGTGCCCATGGAAGAGTACTGCCGCAGCGTCGGCATCGCATGGGGCGACGAGCAGAAGGAGAAAATCGCGAACGAGGTCAAGACCATGGGCGCGACCATCATCGGTGCCAAGGGCAAGACTCACTACGGCATTGCAACCTGCGTCTGCTCCGTGGCCGACGCGGTGCTCAACCAGCGCCTGACCATCGCCTCCGTTTCCACGACGCTGACGGGCGAGTACGGCATACACGACGTGGCGCTGAGCGTGCCGTCCATCATCGGCGTCAACGGCGTCGAGCGTCGCCTCGAGGAGAACTGGAGCGACGATGAGATCGCGGCGTTCCGTCAGAGCGCTGTGACTATCCGCGGCAAGCTGGATGAGTTGGCCGCCGCCAAACCCGAAATAATTTCCAAGGAGATATTCCTGAAAGATGAAGAAGATGAAGGTTAAGCTGCTTAACAAAATAGCCGCGGTCGGGACTGATGAGCTTGACCGCAGTTTCTACGAGGTCGGCGCGGAGGTCGGGTCGCCGGACGCGATTATGGTGCGCTCTGCCGCCATGCACGACATGACGTTTGAGGACAATCTGCTTGCCATCGCGCGCTGCGGCGCGGGGGTCAACAACATTCCGGTCGAGCGCTGCTCGGAGGACGGCATTGTTGTCTTCAACACGCCGGGTGCCAACGCCAACGGCGTCAAGGAGCTGACGCTTTGCGCGCTATTCCTAGCCTCGCGCCGCATTACCGCGGGCGTCGAGTGGGCGAAGACGCTGGCGGGCTACCCCGACGCCGCGAAGGCGGTGGAGAAGGGCAAGTCTGCCTTTGCGGGCGTTGAGATTCAGGGCAAGAAGCTGGGTGTTATCGGGCTCGGCGCTATCGGCGGCATGGTCGCGAACGCCGCGCTGCACCTCGGGATGGAGGTCATGGGATGCGACCCGTATCTGTCGGTTGAGGCGGCGTGGAGTCTGTCGCGCAACGTCAAGCGCGCGGCGTCCTACGAGGAGATTTTCCGCGAGTGCGACTACATAACCCTGCACATTCCCGCGACTCCCACCACTAAGAACACAATAAACGCTGAGACCATAGCCATGATGAAGGACGGCGTGCGTATAATCAATCTGGCGCGTGCCGATCTTGTCGACGCCGAGGCGATCAAGGCCGGGCTTGCGTCCGGAAAGGTGGCGGCGTACGTGACCGACTTCCCGACGCCCGAGGTCATCGGGGTTGACGGAGTGGTTGCCATTCCTCACCTTGGCGCGTCGACGGAGGAGGCGGAGGACAACTGCGCCGTCATGGCCGCGCGTCAGCTCGACGACTATCTGCGCTACGGCAACATAAAGAACAGTGTCAACTACCCCAACGTCAGCATGCCGCACAGCGGAGCCGTCCGCGTCTGCCTGATGCACGCGAATGTGCCGTCTGTTATTTCTCAGATTACCTCTGCGCTGTCCGAGGAGCACATCAACATTGAGAACATGATAAACAAGTCCAAGGGCGACAACGCCTATACGCTGCTTGAACTCGGCGCCGCCGTGCCCGAGAGCGCGCTTGCCAAAATCCGCGCCATCGACGGCATGCACCGCGTCCGCGTTATATGATGTTTCCGGGGTCGACCCCGAACCCCGCCAAGGGCGCTTTTTGAAAAAAGCTCCCTTGGAACCCGCAAAAACTTTCGAAAAACCGGTCTTGCCGTGTGGTGATGTGCGCGGCAAGGCCGTTTTTTTGCGCTCACATTACCAAATTTATCTTTTAACTAAAAATCACCTTGACAACGTCGACGTTATATGGTATGATTGTTGTAGCAAGTGGTACACAGGAAAACTCACACACACCCGGCGGCAAGCATTATCCGGCCTGCTACTGAGATGTTCGGCGCGAGAGATCCTCCCGCTTTGAGCACGTTTGAATATAACCGGATTTTGGCGCATAGCCTTGCCGCGGGGCAGGGGTATGCGTTTTTGCGTATAATATATACTAAACGGGAGGGATTTTACAACGAAAAACAGCAAGAAGCACCAAGTTTTGCATTTCAGCCATCGGTCAATGCCAATAATCTTGAGCAATATTGCTGTGTTGGAGAGTTCCGCACAGCATAGCAAAGGATCTCTATCGAAAAACAAGTTAAAATGAGATATTTCATGCGAAAACATATAGTAACATTGTTGCTAATAAGTATAATGCTTTCTGCGTTTTGTAGTGGAGTTTCTGCTTCTGCACTGCAAGAGGAATCTGTTGCTTCGGTTAACAGCACGCTTGCCGACGGAATTTATCGTATAAAGAATGTCGACCAAGCAAGATACCTTACAGTTTACGATTATGGCTATACAAGCAATACCGATGTTCGTGCAAAGAAATATATTAACAGTAGCAATGATTATAGTCAGATGTGGAAGGTGACATCAATCGGCTCGGGGTACTATAGCATCAGACCGTTGCATAAGCCTAACATGGGGCTTGATGTCAGTGGGACAAACGTTGCAATTTACGGAATAGGTATTCAGGACTCGACGTCGTCCATAATAATATCTGCAAGATGGCTCATATCTGCAAGCTCGTATAGCGGAGAATATTTTATTCAGAACTACACATACAATAGCAAGATGCTTGTGTGTTCATTGGGCGGCGATGATACCTTTGTTTCCGCTTACACAGGAAGCGCACTTCAGCGATGGACATTCGAGCCGATATCTCCGTCAAGCAAGGTGTCGATTTTTGGAGACTCTTATTTGAATGTTGGCGAATCAACTAATCTCACAGCGGGTGTTTTTTCTTCAACAACTCTGAATCAGTCTGTTTCGTGGTCTTCAAGCAGCAGCAACGTTAGCGTATCATCGAGCGGTAGGGTGACTGCCACGGCAGAGGGACTCGCACGAATTCGCGCAACAAGCACATATGATTCCTCTTGCGTAGGGTTATTCGATATTTATGTTGGTTCGTATGGAAGCAAGTCAGTTGGACTGGTGGGCATACCGTCCAATGGTCACGATCATGCCGCTTGTTTGAATACTGTTAAAGGAAGTGCATATTTAGGTGGAAGATACGGGTCTTCAAACATTGCGGTAGTGACTTCAGGTATGACGCAAAATGAATTTTTGACGATTGCAGCGGCAACGCCTATCACAATTGTTCGAACACATGGAACTCAAACGGCTATTTTGCTTGATGAATCTTCGGATGGGCGAATTTATACAGGTGTAATTAACGCACTCCCGGGGCGGCCATTACATGACTCTGAACTTATTCTTCTGATGGCCTGTTATGTAGGGCAAGGTGGGATAAGCGCAAATAATGTTGTGAATGCCTGTTTTAATGCTGGTGCAAAATACGTGATTGGCTTTACTGGCTCTATTGATTGCGGCACAGCGAACGCTTGGCTTTTAACGTTTTGTGCGAAAATGAATGGGAGTAGCAACGCAACCTACTCAGCAATTGCTACATATGCGGATGAGAATACCCCAAATTCTGCATGGGGACAACTAACATCTCGAACAATTAGACACATAGACGAAGATTGAGAGGAGAGAAAACATGAAAAAATTAATTTCTGTAATTATTATCGTTTGCATTCTTGCATTGTTGCCGTCCTGTGCGCAGAAACGCGATTTTGGGGACAGTGCGAAGTATGAAAAGGGTACGGCCTATGTTGCGGGCAATATCAAGACCGACAACGTAAGCGCCGTGGCGGCGGACGTGGAGGCGGATAGCTACGTCTACTGGAACGACTTCCGGGATACCGGCACCGCCGCGCAGACGCGTACCGTCAGCTTTGACGGCGCCGATTACCAAACGGAGTTCAAAAATTCGTACCTGACGGTCTATCAGACGGTTGTCGACGTGTACAGCACTACCAGCGGCGAGGAGATCAACTTTGAGATAAACCGCGACAATGGTAAGCTGGTCGCGGTTGTGTTCAACTCGCGGCTGTTCGGCGGCTCCGCTCGCGGCGGCGCAAGTACCGAGTCTGAGTATATCGAAGCGGCCAAGCAGGCGGCCGAAAAGCTGATTGATGTCAGCGATTACACCGTGCGGTACGAAGCGCCGAAGTCCGGCGAGACGACGCGCGAGGTCTATTTTGAAAAGTTTGTCGACGGCTATCTGCTGACCCGGACGTACGTCTCGCTCCTGAATGGCGGCGAGGTGTATAGCATCCGCACAGAGGCCGACTACGATTGGAATGCCGTAAAGGGCTTGAGCGTCGGCAGCGCTGTCGACGGGCAGGTCGCCGATAAGCTGCGCTCGGTCTGCGCGGCGAAAAGCGTTACTTACGCAGGCTATGAGACCAGCTTTACGCGCATCGTTCCCGACAAAAACGGCCGGTTGGCGGTGCTTTACATGGTCTACCCGAACGAGCCGGACGACTCGCCGAAGTGCATAAATCCGCTTAATATTTTGATTTATATTGAGTGACAAAAAAGGCCCCGGACGCGCCGTGTCCGGGGCTATATTTGTTGGGTTTGCTTATTTCTGCTCGCCGATGGTCTTCATGTTCTGACCAACGCCGTGAACCTCGTGAAAGTCGTTGGCAAAGCTGCGCACGGCGTCGCCGATGCTGGCCATGCCGAGGCCGGCGCTGATGATGGAGGGAGCGACGGTCGCGCTCTGTGCGCCGTTGGTGTAGGCCTCCATGACCTGCGACACGTTCTTGAAGCTGGCCGCGAGTATCTTGGCGTCGCTCTCGGAATTGTCGATAAAGCTGCGTATCTCGCGGATGACGAGGTTAGGGTCGGTGCAGTTGTTTTCCATGCGGTTGTAGTAAACCGCGATGTACTTCGCGCCCGCAAGCACGGCAAGAATGCCCTGAAGGGCGGAATATATGGCGGTGGCGGTTATGTTGACGCCCTCAGCGGACAGCCGCTTGATAGCGGGGAGCCCCTCTGCGCTGACGGGAATCTTGATGAAAACGTCGCTGCCGAGGCGGCGAAGGATGTAGTGCGCCTCGTCGACGATCTCGTCGGCCGTCTCCGAAACGACCTGAACGTGCAGGCTGCGACGGTTTCCGCACAGTGCCTTTATTGCAGACAGGCGCTCGTACACGTCGATATTGCCCTCGCGTTTGAGAATGCTCGGGTTGCTCGTGACGCCGACAATGGGCCAGTCACTTATACCACGTCTGAGATCCTCGATATTTGCTGTATCCAGCATAAGTTCGTACATAAGTCAATGCTCCGGTTATTTTAATATGGTACCTTGGTCGATACGGTGATTATTTTATCATATTGATAAAAACGTGTCAATGTTTATTTTACACTAAATGCGTCTCACGTCACGCATATATTTTGCATAAATGTACATTTGTCAATGATGTGAGACCAAAAAGTTAAAAAAATAATTGTTAAGTTA